>JAOAFU010000111.1 GCA_026416115.1 Bacteroidales bacterium
CATGGAGGATACTTATTTGCATAAAGGTTTAAGACAGAAACTTGTAGAAGAGCTGAGGCAAAAAGGGATAAGCGACGAACGTGTACTGACAGCTATCGGTAAAGTTCCTCGCCATGTTTTTATGGATAGTAGTTTTATTAATTATTCTTATAAAGATAAGGCTTTTCCCATTGGTGCAGGACAAACTATTTCCCAACCCTTTACAGTGGCTTTTCAAACACAGTTACTTAATGTCCAGCCAGGTGAAAAAGTATTGGAAATAGGAACGGGGAGTGGATATCAGGCCGCGGTTCTTCTTGAGATGGGGGCTAGAGTTTTTACTGTTGAGCGACAGAAAGAGTTGTATGTAAAAGCTATGCATTTATTGCCTAAACTTGGTTATAGACCAAATTTTTTCTTTAGCGATGGTACTTTAGGTTTACCTGCTTATGCTCCTTTCGATAAAATTATTGTTACAGCTGCAGCTGAAGAAATTCCACAACCCCTTTTACAACAATTGAGGCCAGGAGGACGTTTAGTAGTTCCCGTGGGAAAAAAAAGTGCTCAACAAATGATGTTGGTCGAAAAAATTAGTGAAAATGAATTCAAAAAAAGTTCTCACGGAAATTTTATCTTTGTGCCACTTTTAAAAGGAATTGAAGTAAAGTGATTACCGTAAAAACTTTTGTTTTTAATCCTTTTCAGGTTAATACCTACGTTGTGTCCGACGAAAGCAGAGCATGCGTTGTAATCGATCCTGCTTGTAGTAATCAACAAGAATTTGAAAGCTTAATAGCTTACATTCAAACTTTCCAGCTAACCCCAACTTCTGTAATCTTAACTCATGGGCATGTCGATCATCTGCTTGGCTTAAGCTATGTGACTCAATATTTTAATCTTATACCCATCATACATCAGGAAGAATTAGCTTTTGCAAAAACTGGCTCCGATCAGGCCATGCTATTTGGCCTAACTTATCAACCATATACAGGTGATTGGAAAACAGTATTAGAAGGAGATGAGATCTCTTTTGGTCAAACCCGTTTTAAAATTTTTCTTATTCCCGGACATTCACCAGCAGGAATGGCACTATACAGCTCTCCTGATAAGGTTGTTTTTACTGGGGATGTTTTATTTAAAGGAAGTATTGGTCGAACCGATTTACCGGGTGGCGATTTTACGACTCTAATTGCCAACATTCGTTCAAAATTACTCACATTACCCCCTCTAACAATGATTTTTCCTGGTCACGGGCCATATTCAACAATCGAAAATGAAATAAAATACAACCCCTTTTTGATATAGTTATACGAAAGCATGATTTATTATTTCTAACAGTGGACATTGTTTTTAATTATTATAATAACTTGAAAATGAAAGCAGACATTTTTTCTGAACGATTGACAGGAAATACAGAAGAAGTATCTCAAATGCTTCAAACCTTGGGTTTTAAGTCGATTGATGAAATGATAGAAATGACTATCCCTTCGCATATTCGTTTACAACGCAAACTTCGTTTACCCGACCCATTAAGTGAATCAGAATACCTTTCCCATGTTTGGGATATTGCAAGCAAAAATAAGCTGTATAAAACATATATTGGACTAGGATATTACAATACTTACACCCCCTCTGTAATTCAGCGAAATATTTTCGAAAATTCCTCCTGGTATACTTCATACACTCCGTATCAGGCCGAGATATCACAGGGCCGTTTAGAAGCCTTATTAAATTTTCAGACTGTGATAATGGAACTTACAGGCATGCCATTGGCCAATGCCTCTTTGCTCGATGAGGCAACCGCAGCAGCCGAAGCAATGATGATGTTTTATAATTGCCGAACCGACAAGCAGATTGAAAATAAAGCGCTATCTTTTTTTGTCGACGAAGGGGTTTTTCCTCAGACCTTTGATGTGCTTCTGACTCGTGCAGAACCTTTTAATATTAGGATTATTAAAGGTAGATTCAACGAATTTACATTTTCTTCGGATTTTTTTGGATGTTTATTGCAATACCCCAATTCGTTTGGTGAGATTTACAACTACAAAAGTTTTGTTGATAAAGCACACGAAAATCATGTTCAGGTTGCAGTAGCAGCCGATATTTTAAGCCTTGTGCTTTTAGTTCCGCCTGGACAATGGGGAGCCGACGTTGTTCTAGGTTCTACCCAGCGTTTTGGTATTCCAATGGGTTATGGTGGCCCACATGCAGCTTATTTTGCTGCTGCAGAGCAATATAAACGTTTTATGCCTGGGAGAATTATTGGGGTTACCATCGATAGCCAAAACCGACCTGCCTTACGTATGGCTCTCCAAACCCGTGAACAACATATAAAACGCGAAAGAGCCACCTCTAACATATGTACTTCTCAGGCTCTGCTGGCTATTATGGCAGGTATGTATGCAGTTTATCATGGTCCTCATGGTTTAAAAAAAATAGCTCTACAAATCCATTCTGCAACCCATACTTTGGTGTCATATCTTTTACAAATAGGATATCGAATTATTAATAATACATACTTCGACACTATTACTATTCAGCTACCCGATGAACTAAGAGCCAGCGAACTCAAAGAAATTGCTGAAGAACGACAGATCAATTTGCGTTATATCGATCAACACCTCGTAGCTGTTAGCCTCGACGAAACAACTACCCTCGACGATGTCAACCAGCTAATAGAACTTTTTGCTATTGCAAATTATAAACGAATACTTCCTGTTCAGGCTTGGAACGACACTATATGTATCCCAGAAGACCTACTACGTAAAGATAATTTCATGCAACAGGAGGTTTTTCATCGTTACCATACCGAAACTGAAATGATGCGTTATATCAAAAAACTCGAACGTCGCGACATTTCCTTAACCCATTCGATGATATCATTGGGGTCTTGCACAATGAAGCTGAATGCAGCTACCACTATGCTTCCTCTAAGCTGGCCTGAATGGGCAAATATCCATCCTTTTGTTCCTCTCGATCAGGTTGAGGGTTATCATCAGATGATGCACGATTTGGGTGAATATCTGTGCGAAATAACCGGATTTCCTCATATCTCTTTTCAGCCAAATTCGGGAGCAGCCGGCGAGTATACAGGACTTATGGTTATACGAAAGTACTTACAACAAATCGGTCAAGGGCATAGGCATGTGGCCTTAATACCAGCATCGGCCCATGGAACTAATCCGGCCAGTGCAGCTATGGCAGGTATGCAAGTTGTGGTAGTTAAATGTGATGAGCAAGGTAACATCGATTTAGAAGATCTTAAGCAGAAGGCCGAACAACACAAAGATAACCTGAGCTGTATAATGATAACCTACCCGTCGACACATGGAGTTTTTGAAGAAGCTGTAACCGAAGTATGTGATATAGTTCATCAATATGGTGGGCAAGTATACATGGATGGAGCTAATATGAATGCTCAGGTGGGTCTTACTCAACCGGCTCTGATAGGTGCCGACGTATGTCATTTGAATTTGCACAAAACTTTCGGCATCCCTCATGGCGGAGGAGGACCAGGAGCAGGTCCTATTTGCGTGGCCGACCATCTGATTGAATTTTTACCTACCCATCCGCTTGCAGCTGTTGGAGGACGAAATGGAATTCATGCCGTTGCTGCTTCACCCTGGGGTAGTGCTTATATTTTACAAATTGCTTATGCTTACATTCGACTGCTTGGTTCATCCGGGTTGGTCAATGCTTCGCAAATTGCAATTCTTAAAGCTAACTATCTCGCAGCTCGCTTGAAAGACAAGTTTAAAATAGTATATACTGGTAGTAACAATACTGTTGCTCATGAATTTATAGTCGACTGCCGCGAATTTCGAAAGATAGCAGACGTTTCGGAGATCGATATTGCTAAGCGTTTGATGGATTTTGGCTATCATGCCCCTACTGTCTCGTTTCCTGTTGTTGGTACTCTTATGATTGAGCCAACAGAAAGCGAATCTCTTGCAGAGCTCGATAGATTTGTTGAAGCTCTCAATTGTATTTATGATGAAATCATGGAAATAGCCGAGGGTAAATACGATAAAAAGAATAATGTGCTTAAAAATGCACCCCATACTGCAGAGATGATAGCATCCGATAATTGGATATTACCTTATTCGCGTTATAAAGCAGTTTTCCCTTTACCTTGGGTGAGAGAAAATAAGTTCTGGCCTTATTCTGCTCGAGTAAATGATGCGTATGGCGATAGAAATTTAGTTTGCTCTTGCACTGGCTTTAACTTCTAAAGATTTGACTGTCAGCTTTGTTTTTTTGGCGAATAATGCTAATTTTGTGTTATAGGAATTTATCGTATTGTTTCAAAACCTTATTAATTTTTTTTTAAAAAAAAGGTTACCTTTTTTGCAAAACCAACATTAAGTGTAAGAACATGAGAAAGTTCTCAAATGAAGAAATAATAGAAGGTATTAAGGCTCACGATTATCAAGTGCTTTCTCATATCTACGATAAAAACTATAAGATTGTAGAAAATTTGGTTCTTTCACATGGGGGTACAAGAGAAGAAGCTGCTGATGTTTTTCAAGAATCGATGATAATTGTTTATAACAAAATTCGCGAAAATCAGCTTACCCTTACGGCCTATTTCGATACTTACCTTTATGGGGTGTGTCGTTTGGTTTGGCGTGCCCAACTTAGAAAAAAGACAAATCACGTGCCTGCCGAGTTAGTGAGTGAAAGGGTAACGAGCGATGAAGACATTCAATGGAATATGATTCAGAACGAGAAACATCAGCTGGTATGGCATTATTTCAGTAAGCTTACTTCCGATTGTCAAAAAGTAATACGACTCTTTTTTGAAGGTAAATCTATCAGAGAAATTACTGAAATAATGAATTACAGTAGCGAGCAGCATACAAAAAATCGTCGTCTTAGATGCAAAGAAAGATTGATTAACATTATCATGAAAGACCCCCGTTTTAATGAATTGGCTTCGCTTTCGCATGAATTGAAAACCAAATTGTTTGAAAATTAACATATCAATTATATAAACAACAAGGAGGAGAACCTGAAAAATTCAAAAATATGAAAACTAATCAGGAAATAAATTTTGTCTCATATGCCGATATGGAAAATGAGATAGAACAGATTCTACAAGACACCCAAAAACAAGATTTTATTCTCACATTACAAAAAGTTCATGCCGAATATACGGGAAAAAACAAATCTCATCACACTCTTTTACTTGGAAAAAAAGGTATAAGAACAGCATATCTTTCTATAGCTGCATCGTTAGTTATCCTCTTGGGAATTTTCGGAGTGATAAGGTTCACGATGTATACCTCTGGAAAAAACTATGAAGATATTTTTTTCAAATATTATCAAACCTACCCGATAAGTTATCAGAGTCGTAGTATGCAGAACGTTGGAGAAGAAAACCTTATCAATATGGCCATTCAGGCATACGAAAATAAGGAGTACTATAAAGCAATTACATTGTTTTCCAATATTGAGACCTCTATTCCCGATTGCACCCTTATGGCCTCCTTCTATAAAGGTGTTTCATGTATAGAGGTGTCCGATTATAAAAATGCTCTTCAGTCGTTCAACAGGGTAATTACTGCACCTTATAATTCATACACTGCAAATGCACACTGGTATATTGCTCTCACGTGGCTTAAACTGAACAATGCTGATGAAAGTATAAAACATTTGAATTGGCTTGTTAGAAACGACCGACAGCTTAATGAAAAAGCTGAAGAAATATTGGCTACGCTTGAGAAATAAACTATAATATGGATTAATCATTTTGCCCTTCGACACAAATTACTATTTCTCCCTTTATGTTTCTACCTTTTAGGTGGACAATAAGTTCTTCTATCGTACCACGAAGGGTTTCTTGGTGTATTTTAGAAATTTCTCGAGAAATCGAGGCTCGTCTTTGCCCTCCAAAAAATTCCGAAAGTTGTTCAAGTGTTTTTAGCAATCGCATGGGCGATTCGTAAAAAATCATAGTTCGTTGCTCTTCTTTCAGTTCGCTTAACCTTTTTTGACGACCTTTTTTTTGTGGAAGAAAACCTTCAAAACAGAACCTGTCACATGGTAGACCCGACATTACGAGAGCAGGAATTAGAGCCGTAGGCCCAGGTAAACATTCTATACTAATACCTGTTTTTATAGCTTCTCTTATAATTAGAAATCCAGGATCTGAAATTCCAGGAGTTCCTGCATCAGAAATCAAAGCAGCTTTCTCACCTTTCTGAATTTTCTCTATTAAGCGCGATACAACCTGATGTTCGTTGAATTTGTGATATGAAAATAAGGGCTTACTAATCTGGAGGTGTCTTAGCAAATTTCCTGAAGTACGAGTATCTTCTGCTATAACAAAATCTACATCCTGCAAAACTTTTATCGCTCTTAAAGTTATATCGTCTAAATTTCCAATGGGGGTCGGAACAATGTATAATGTATTCATAGCTCGTCTTTAATAAATCTTCGGCGTACAAGTTCCAGAAATTTCTGTACCGTTTCCGACTCGTAGTTCCAAATAAATTGCTGTTGTAAATAGTTAAATGCATCATTGAAAGTTGCAGCTGAATCGATGATACGGATGGTTTTTTCAAATAGTTGTAAATTGTTAAAGAATAGCTCTTTAACAAAAAGAAATTTTGCATTTACGTCAATGGCACGTTCAAGGCTTTCGATAGGTTTTGATTGTAATACTGAAGATAAATCTTTCTTTTTTATTCGTTCGGCTAATACTTCATTAATAAGGGGGGCTTTTTTTTCATATAAGTCGGCCAATGTTTTACTCCCAGCTGATTTAGATGTTTCCTCACGAATAGTTTCAGCTTTTGCAGGTGTATTTATGGCTTCTTGAATATTAGATTTATCAGTTATTTCAGGTTTTGTGGTTTCTATCTCCAACAGCTCCTCTCTTTTCGGAGGAATCTCTTCGGTTGATATGGCCTTGTTTTCTTGATAAGGTGTATTGAATACCAGTGAATTATTTTTTGAAAATTTAATTTCAACGTATATTTTTTGGAGCTTCTCTAAAATAATATCTTTATCAATTTCATGTAAACTACCAGATGTTTCTTGAGTCTCAAGAATTTGCTTTATTTCAGCTAGCGATTTTATTATTTGCTCTGTATTCATACTCCATGTTTTAGCTATATTATTTAAACGCAAAATTAATGGATTTTGGATGTGTTTTGTCTCTGTTTTAGAATTTTCTACGAAAACATAAAGGAGAAACAGATATGGCTAAATTGAGATTGAGATTTTGAAGTATTAAAAAAAAAAAGGGGGCAAACTTGCCCCGTTTTTTTTAATTAACTACCTCCAATAGTCTAATTTTTAGTTTTGTAAAACTTTGTTTCGTTTTAAATTAGCTTGCTTGAATGTTTCAAAATGAATTTCTATAATAAAAATTGTTAATAATAAGTCCTTCTGTTATGAGCAGCATTATTTTTTGATAAAAGTCTGCCTATAAATTTTGTTCTCACACTTAATTTTGAGCAAATAAACACCTTGTTTTAGTATGTTAGTGTTAATTTTAACACTCTGTTCGTTATACTCTTTCTTTAGCAAAACTTTCCCGTTTGCATCAATTACTTCTATACTAAAGTGCTTGTTTTGAGGTGCCTCGATGCTGAGATGATGACTAACAGGATTGGGATAAACTTTAAAACCAGAGATAGACTGATTTTTTACCTGAATTTGATTAAAAGTTTTGCATACCTGATTATTGCTAATTGCAATCTCCAATTCGGAGTTTGGTGCTAAGCATTGGAAGCAATACTCTTTATTGGATGAAAAATCATCGTACGAGCGTTTTAAGCGTATCGTTATAGTTTCGCCTGGTGAAAGTGAAGAACTGGTTATTTTTTGATAAAAGTATAGGTTTGCACAATTCATGCCACCATGTAAATCTGCATAAATAGCAAACGATTTTATCGTATTACTTCCGCTGTTTTTGATCGTAACAATTGGTGTAAAATAAAAGCCTTTAATAAAGGTGTCGTTGCCAATTGTTTGATAATCAAGGATTATGCTGTCCATGTCTACATCTACCATTTCAAGGTCGGGCAATGTTATTGATTGGATAGTAGAACTTTGCATGTCTATTTGAAATAATCCTATTTGATTAGTTAGAGAATTACCCACAAAAAAGTACTTGTTACCTGCCACAATTAAGCGGGAATTGCTTAATAGATTTGGCATAGTGTACTGAGAGTTGTTTAAAGATACAATTTTTATGCTATCTCCTTTATCGAATTGTAACCAGATGGAGTTGTCATAAATCTCCACATTCTCTATTTTAACAGATGAGGTATAAAGGGTATCGATAATGTTTAAATCGGTATCTATACGAATAAGATTTGAATTGGATATGTAATAAATTGTATCCTTAAATAACAGTAATTTTTCTATTGTGCTTGTCGAAGTAATCGAATCGCTTACATGAAACGAGCTGTCGGCAATATAAATTCGATTTTGCGTGTAGAGTAGGTAAGTCTGCGAGGTAGGAGCTATTGCTCCCTTAATATGCTGTGCTAATTTGACCTCATATAATCGAAGAAAATCCCCGTTGATGTTGCTTTTGGCCATCATTTCTGGAGTACTTACCAGTATAGTTCCATCGGGTGCAATCTGTATATCTTTTACATCATGATTTATTAACGAATTGTATTTAACAGATAACTCAAAAATTTTATTTCCCTGTTTGTTTATTTTAGTTAACACAAGTTCATCATCCCCCAAAACATCATCGTCGTTTATATTTTGTCCGGCTGTATATATATAATTAGAGTCGACCTTTATCCGATCGTAGTACCCTTTTATAGTCCAAAGATTTTCACCACTTAAGCCATAAGCAAATAAACCATAGTTGTAGCAGGCTATATCGTTTAGTACACCACTTACAACTATTATAGAGTCCTGAAATAGAGCTTTGTCTGTAACATGGGAAAGGCTAAAAGCTTGTTTATCTTCTACTTTGGTCCAAAAAGTTTGACCTATTGCTAAAAAATATGAAGAAAGTAAAGTAAGGGTAAAAATAATTTTTTTCATAGTTTGATTTTTTAATGTTAAACTTTGCTTTTGCGGAGTTTATTCATTTAATAAAATATCTACTTTTGCATAATATTTCTTGTAGTTTTCCAAAAAGTGATGCTAATACCCAATCAACTTTTTATGTTTAGTTAGGTAAAGTTAAATTTAAAAAAAAAAATCCAAATGAAAATTAGTATCGATGAGATTGCTCGAGTAACCGAAGCAAAAATTGTGGGTGAAGGTAGGGATGAAGTTTGGCGTATTATAATAGATAGTCGACAAATGGTACCCTCGGAGCATACGCTTTTTGTTGCAATTAAGGGAGAGCGTCACGACGGTCATAAATTTATTAACGAGCTTTATCATAAAAAAGGTATTAAACTGTTTCTAGTAGAGCAACCTTTCACATCTATTCTATCCGATACTAATGTATGTATGTTGGTTGTAAAAGATTCTTTACTTGCTTTTCAACAAATTGCAGCTTATTATAGACAACAGTTTAATATTCCGGTTGTAGGTATTACAGGGAGTAATGGAAAAACAATTGTAAAGGAATGGTTATTTCATATTCTCCAGGCTGTATTTCATGTTGCTCGTAGCCCCAAAAGTTATAATTCTCAGACTGGGGTGCCGCTTTCTGTTTTTCAGCTCGAATCTACAAGTCAAATAGCCTTGTTCGAAGCGGGTATTTCGAAGAAAGGGGAAATGGAACGGTTACAACGAATTATACAACCCACTTGGGGTATATTTACAAATATTGGTTCTGCTCACCAGGAAAATTTTTCTACTTTGAAAGAAAAAATAGATGAAAAACTTAAACTATTTATATCATCTGAAGTACTAATATATTGTGCCGACCATCAACCTGTTGACGAAGCGATTAAATCTTCGCCTATTTCCCAGACTTGTCATTTATTAACTTGGAGTTTTCATCATCCTGCAACATTACAGATAGTGTCTGTTGAAACAATGGATAAGGGCGCCAAGATTACTGGATTATACCAGAATAAGCAGTATACAATTGAGATACCTTTTTCCGATCGAGCATCAATCGAAAATTCAATTCATTGTTGGCTACTTGCTTTGCATGTTGGTGTACCAACCGACATTATAGCAAAGCAGATGCGTTCAATTTCAACCGTGGCTATGCGCTTAGAACAGGTGCCTGGTCTTAATGGTTGTACCCTCATTAACGATAGCTATAACTCCGATTTTACCTCACTTTCGGTAGCTCTCGATTTTTTAATGCAACAGCAACATCCGCGTAAAACCTTAATATTGTCGGATTTATTACAAACTGGTGAAGATGAAACTGAACTGTATCAAAAAATAGCTAAGCTAATTGACGAAAAAAAGATAAATCGACTTATTGGTATCGGACAGGCATTGTACCAACATGCTCGGCTTTTTTCCTGCGAAAAAGAATTTTATTTATCAACCGATGAATTTATCGAACAATTTCAATCTTCCCGGTTCCATAACGAGGCTATTCTTCTTAAAGGAGCACGTTATTTTACTTTCGAGAGAATTTCCGCTCTACTCGAACAAAAAGTTCACCGAACTGTGCTTGAGATTAATTTAAATGCTCTTGTTCATAATCTGAATTTTTATCGCTCAAAGCTTAATCCAGGCACCAAAATCATCGTAATGGTCAAAGCGCTTTCATATGGGAGTGGAGGTTACGAGATTGCAAGTTTACTTGAATTTCAAAAAGTCGATTACTTAGCAGTAGCCTACGTCGACGAAGGTATAGCTCTCCGAAAAGCCAATATTTCACTTCCTATCATTGTAATGAGTCCTGAAGCTAAAAGTATACAACTTTTAATCGACTATCAACTCGAACCCGAAATTTATTCGTTTGAGATATTGCAGGCATTTCTCGATGAAATGCAAAAAGAGCAAACCGCTCAATTACCCATACATATTAAGATTGATACTGGCATGCATCGTCTAGGCTTTTTGCCAAAAGAATTAGATAAACTTTGCAATATACTGAAAAATAATTCCTTAGTTTATGTAAGATCTGTCTTTTCACATTTAGCTGCCAGCGATGAACCTATTCATGATGCTTATACTTTTGAACAATTTGATACGTTTTTACTGGCCTGTGAAAAAATTAAAACAAGCTTAGGTTATTCTTTCGATCGTCACATTCTTAACTCGGCCGGAATTGAACGTTTCCCAGAATACCAAATGGAGATGGTTCGCTTAGGCATTGGCCTTTATGGGGTAAGCAATTTTAATCAGGATCGTTTACAAACGGTTAGTAGTTTAAAAACGCATATATCGCAAATAAAAAACATACGAAAAGGCGAATCGATCGGTTACGGGCGAAAAACCATAGTAAATAGAGATACCCGATTAGCTATTTTGCCTATTGGCTATGCCGATGGATATACCCGTAGGTTGAGCCATAAAGGAAGAGTGTGGTTAAATGGTCAGTATGCCCCTCTTATTGGAAATATATGCATGGATATGTGCATGATTGACGTAACCGATGTGCCAGCCCAGGTTAACGATGAAGTTGAATTATTTGGGCAGCATGTCACTGTTCAGGAACTTGCCGAGATAACGGGAACTATTCCCTACGAAATACTCACCAGTATTTCCGATAGAGTAAAACGAATATATATTAACGAATAAGTCAACCCTAGTATTTAAAAAACCTTTATCTATACTAACAAATGATTTAGACTACAGGGTAATAATTTTGTCTTTCCGACGTTTTAATAATAACGCAACTTTTTTTAGATTTATAATCTAAAAGTCGGCAAGCTAAAAATTATTTTATGCCTTGTATTTCGGTTGTGATAATTACTTATAATGAAGAACGTAACATTGAACGTTGTCTTCAAAGTGTACTCGATATTGCCGATGAAATTGTGGTAGTCGATAGCTACTCGACCGATAGAACCGAAGAAATATGCTATCGTTATAGGGTGCGTTTTTTACAACATCCTTTCGAAGGTTATATTGAGCAGAAAAACTGGGCGACGGCACAAGCTAAGTTCGATCATATACTTTTTCTCGATGCCGACGAAGCTTTGTCGGATGAACTAAAAAAATCAATAAAGTATGTAAAAGATAATTGGACTCACGATGGCTATACTTTTAACCGACTTACAAATTACTGTGGCCATTGGATTCATCATACCAGTTGGTATCCATCAAAAAAACTACGACTGTACGATAGGCGCAAAGGTAAATGGGATGGCATTAATCCTCACGATCAGTTTGTGATGTATGAAAATACGCAAGTAAAACATCTTAAGGGTGACTTACTCCATTATTCTTATTATACAATAGAACAACAAATTTCTCAAATCAATAATTTTACGGAGATTATAGCTCGTTCATATCATCAAAAGGGCCTGATTCCTTTGTTTGGATGGCATGTATTGTTTCATCCCCTTTGGAGATTTTTTAGAGATTATATTATTAAACTTGGTTTTCTCGATGGTTTTTACGGATTTATTGTCAGTCTTAATGGCTCTTATGAGGTTTTCCTTAAGTACCTTAAAGTTTATCAACAAATTCGTACCGAACGCAAAGAATCTCCATTTAGAATATGTTTCTATTTTCCATCAAAAAATTGGGGAACCCAGGAAGAGCATATGTTTAGGTATATGCTCAGCCTTCATCAGAGTGGACTTTCGGTTTCGGTAGCTGCTCCTGCTGGTTCACCAGCTCTTTACAAGGCTAAAGAGGCCAGGGTTTACTTTTAT
>JAOAFU010000152.1 GCA_026416115.1 Bacteroidales bacterium
CTTTGTCCGCATAATTGTACCTTGAAGGATAGAGAGGTTGGACTTTGTCGTACGAGGGTAAACATAAAAGGTAAGTTGTACACGTTGGCTTATGCTAATCCATGTGCTGTAAATGTCGATCCCATTGAAAAGAAGCCTTTATACCACTTCCTTCCATCCAGCACTGTCTTTTCAATTGCAACGGGGGGGTGTAATTTTACCTGTAAAAATTGTCAAAACTTTTCCATTTCGCAGTCCGATCCTCAAATAGTAAGACATGTAACAATGAACCCTGAAGAAGTAGTTCAAGCTTGCCTAAGATCGAACTGTAAAATACTAGCCTACACATACACCGAACCAACTGTCTTTTATGAATATATGCTCGATATTGCATCCTTAGCCAAGGAAAACGGAATCCGAAACGTGCTAGTATCTAATGGTTACATCAATCCGGGTCCATTGAAAAAGCTGATACCCTTGCTGGATGCAGCTAATATTGATTTAAAAGCTTTCGATGAGGATTTATATAAAAATCTTTGTGGTGGTTCGCTAAAACATGTGCTAAATACACTTAAAATTCTTAAACAGAAAAAAATTTGGCTAGAAATAACACATTTAGTTATCCCCTCATACAGTCGACCCGATTCCATTGAACGTATGTGTTACTGGCTATCAAACAACGATTTTAGCGATTGTCCTCTTCATTTTTCCCGCTTTTTTCCAATCTATAGATTGTCGACTTTACCTTCTACTCCATTGGATTTACTATTACAAGCAAAAGAAATAGCTCATCACGCTGGTATAAAGTATGTATATCTTGGAAATATGCGCGAATCCGTATACAGCCATACATATTGTCCAAATTGTAAGAAACTATTGATAGAAAGAATGGGGTATATCATCAGTAATGTAGATCTTTCGGGCGGAAAATGTTCAAATTGCCAAACCATAATACCTGGGGTTTGGAGCTAATGCTTATCGAGCAAGTAAATCTTCAATTTGTTCGGGGAGAATAGGAATAGCTTCCGAAAGATTAATAACACCATGTTCTGTTATGAGTAAGTCGTTTTCGAGCCGAATCCCCAGATTTTCTTCTGGAATATAAATTCCTGGTTCACAAGTTATTACCATTCCGGGCTGAAGTGGTTCTTCCTTACTGCCTACATCATGAACATCGAGACCCAAAAAATGAGCTATACCATGCATAAAGTATTCTTTATAGGCTGGATTTTCGGAACCTTCTTTTTCGCGGATTTCTTCATTAGTAAGTAGTTCCAGATCAACAAGCGTTTCTTCAATGTAAGGGACCATCTGACGCTGTACTTCGACAATAGAAATACCCTTTCGGATAATCTGCATAGCCTTTTCCATGAGATGTAGAACGGCTAAATATACCTGCCTCTGTCTCGAGGAGAAACGTCCACTAACAGGAAGTGTACGAGTTATGTCGGCACAATAGTTATTGAATTCCGCGCCGAAATCGATAAGAACCAGTTCATTATTACTACATACATTGCTGTTTTTAGTGTAATGCAATACACAGGCATTTTTACCCGAAGCTACAATTGGCTCGAAAGCATGATGCTGTAATCCGTTACGAACAAATTCGGCAGTTATGACAGCTTCTATCTCATATTCATGAATTCCAGGCTCTAATATACCAATTACCTCATAAAATGCTTTTTTAGTGATAGTAATTGCTTGCTCTATCTGCTCAATCTCTTCCTTTTCCTTCACCATGCGTAATGAAGCAATTTTAGGAGCAATATTCTGAAACTGATGAAGCGGAAAACGATCGGCTAAAAGACGATATAGTCGATAATCCGAAGTATTTAGCTTATATTGCACTCCACCCTCATTGCCGACAGACAGATAAACAATCGAAACATGTGACATGATTCTAACTAAGAAGTCTTCAAATTCATTAAGCCAATGAATATTTTCAATACCAGATAATTCTTTTGCCTGTTCAACAGAGAGTTTCTCACCCACCCACGTGCGATCATGATCCGACGTTTTTTCGATAAAAAGAAGTTCCCGTAACCGGTAATCGGGATGGTCGGGACAGATAATCAGTATTGCTTCTGGCAAGTCAATTCCCGTTAAGTAAAAAAAATTACTATCCTGTCGGTAGGGAAAATACTGATCTCCATTTTTGGGCATCCTATCTTTAGCACACAAGATAACAGCAGAACGTGCAGGTAACAGGCGAGTAAGTTTAGCTCTGTTTTTTTCAAATAAATAGTTGGAAATAGGCTGTATTCGCATATTTTAGACCCATTATAAATAACAAAAGTATTTTCATGTTGTTATTTGAGTAATACAAAATTCAAAATAACTTTGGCGCTTCAAAATACCGGCGTTATCTAAAAATAAACTTTATTATTCTGTAAAGGTATGGCTAAATTTTTTAATTCATCTATAGGAAAAAAACTCATGATGGCCCTAATGGGTCTTTTTCTGGCAGCTTTTTTAGTAGTTCACCTGAGCATCAACCTGCTAGTTCTCAAGGGCGATGGTGGTGCAAGTTACCAGAAAGCAGTTGAATTTATGACTACAAATATACTGATTAAGGTCATGGAAATCTTCCTTTTTGGAAGTTTTGCTCTCCATATCGTATACGGTATCATTCTTCAGATACAGAATTGGTTGGCTCGTCCAGTTCGTTATGTAAAATCGAATCATTCTCAAACCTCTTTCTTTTCTAAGTACATGATTCATACGGGAGGCATCATTTTTGTTTTTCTTATCATTCACTTTATGAACTTTTATTTTGTAAAGCTCGGGTGGGTACCTATTCCCGAAGGTGCAAGTCATCGTCACGACTTTTACAACATGGTGATCAACCTCTTTAAAAATCCTTTCTACTCATGGTTGTACATTATTTTCATGATTCTGATGGGTTTTCATCTGCATCATGCAATACAAAGTGCTTTTCAAACCATGGGATGGAATCATCCAATTTATACCCCTATAGTCAAATTTATTGGCATTGCATACGCTATACTTATACCACTTGGCTATGCATTTATTCCATTTTACGTTTTGTATTTCTTTTAAAAACAGAAAAATCTATTGTGCAATATGGAACTTAATTCGAAAATACCTTCCGGTTCGTTGGAAAACAAATGGACACAATACAGAGCTCACCAAAACCTAGTTAATCCTGCCAACAAGCGCAAGCTCGAGATTATTGTTGTAGGTACAGGGCTTGCAGGTGCATCGGCAGCCGCTACATTGGGCGAATTAGGGTTTAAAGTAAAAGTGTTCTGTTTTCAGGATAGTCCCCGCAGAGCCCATAGTATAGCCGCTCAGGGTGGTATTAACGCAGCAAAAAATTACCCCAACGACGGCGATAGCATATACCGTCTCTTCTACGACACCATTAAAGGAGGCGACTATCGTGCCCGTGAAGCCAATGTATATAGGCTTGCAGAGGTAAGTAACAACATCATAGACCAGTGTGTTGCACAAGGTGTCCCATTTGCACGCGAATACAGTGGCTATCTCGAAAACCGCTCATTTGGTGGTGCCCAAGTCAGCCGAACCTTTTATGCTCGCGGACAAACCGGCCAGCAATTGCTTTTAGGAGCTTACGGTGCCCTGAGTCGCCAAATACATCTTGGGAATGTAAAACTTTTTCCCCGTACCGAAATGATGAACCTGGTAATTGTCGATGGTAAAGCCAGGGGAATTATCACCCGTAATTTGGTTACCGGACAATTGGAACGTCATTTCGGACATGCAGTTGTATTGGCAACCGGTGGGTATGGCAATGTATTTTTCCTTTCAACCAACGCAATGGGTTCAAATGGTAGTGCGGCTATGCAAGCATACCGCAAAGGAGCATATTTTGCAAATCCATGTTATACACAAATTCATCCAACTTGTATCCCAGTTCATGGCGACTATCAGAGTAAACTCACCCTAATGTCTGAATCGCTACGTAACGACGGCCGAATTTGGGTTCCAAAGGATAAAGAAACTGCCGAGAAACTCCGCAAAGGACTCATTAAACCAACCGATGTTAAGGAAGAGGATCGCGATTATTACCTCGAACGCAGATACCCCGCTTTCGGAAATCTTGTTCCCCGCGATGTAGCTTCTCGTGCAGCCAAAGAACGCTGCGATGCAGGTTATGGAGTTGGAGCAACGGGACTCGCTGTTTATCTCGATTTCAGCGATGCTATCAAACGATTAGGCCGAAAAGTTATTGAAGAGCGATATGGTAATCTTTTCCAAATGTACGAAAAAATTACTGCCGAGAACCCATACGAAACTCCCATGATGATATACCCTGCCACTCACTACACTATGGGTGGACTTTGGGTCGATTACGAACTGATGACTACTATTCCTGGACTCTATGCTATAGGCGAAGCCAATTTTAGCGACCATGGAGCTAATAGACTCGGGGCATCGGCACTTATGCAAGGTTTAGCTGATGGATATTTTATTCTCCCCTATACCATACAGAACTATCTTGCCCACGAAATACGTACCCCCTCTCTCTCAACCGACCTGCCAGAATTCGCTGAAGCCGAGCGCGAAGCTAAAGAACGTATCGACGCTATTTTTGCAATTAAAGGTAATCATAGCGTAGATAGCTTCCATAAACGCTTAGGTCATATTATGTGGGATTATGTAGGAATGGCACGTAATAAAGAAGGGTTAACCAAAGCCATTGAACTAATCCGTTCGTTGCGTAGGGAATACTGGAAAGACGTTTATGTACCAGGCACTCCATACGAATTCAATCCCGAACTTGAGAAAGCATTACGGGTTGCCGATTTTCTTGAGTTAGGCGAATTAATGGCTATCGATGCTTTGCATCGCGAAGAAAGTTGCGGAGGCCATTTTAGAGAGGAATATCAAACTCCCGACGGAGAAGCGCTACGCAACGACGAGAAATTTGCATACGTGGCTGCATGGGAATATAAGGGTAACGAACAATCGCCAGTATTGCACAAAGAACCCTTAATTTTCGAAAGTATTGAAGTTAAACAGAGAAATTATAAAGAATAATACACAGAAATTTACTAAATACCAGGGCTATGAATTTCACACTCAAGATATGGCGTCAGGAAAATGCTAAAGCAAAAGGGAGATTTGAAACCTATCACGTTACTAATATTTCTCCCGACTGTTCTTTTCTTGAAATGCTCGATCAGCTTAACGAGCAATTGATACAGCAGAAACAGATGCCTATATGTTTCGACCACGATTGCCGCGAAGGAATATGTGGTATGTGTAGCCTATATATTAACGGACGTCCCCATGGCAACGACACAGGAGTTACAACCTGCCAGTTACATATGCGTCGATTCAAAGACGGTGAAACCATATGGATAGAACCTTGGAGGGCAAAAGCATTTCCTGTTATTCGAGATTTGGTAGTGGACCGTTCGGCTTTCGATAAAATTATCCAGGCAGGTGGTTATATTTCTGTGAGTACAGGAGGCGTTCCCGACGCAAATGCTATTCCTATTCCCAAAGAAAACGCTGAACTTGCCATGGATGCAGCACAGTGTATCGGATGTGGTGCATGTGTAGCTGCTTGTAAAAACGCCTCAGCTATGTTATTTGTTGCTGCCAAAGTTTCTCACTTGGCCCTACTACCTCAAGGACAAATAGAGGCTAAAAACCGAGTTAAAGCGATGGTAGCCAAAATGGACGAGCTTGGCTTTGGAAACTGTACCAATACCGGCGCCTGCGAAGCAGAATGTCCCAAGGAAATTAAAATTACCAACATTGCCCGTATGAACCGCCAATTTTATAAGGCAAGCCTTACTTAAAACCTTAACATGATTAATATGACTTCCGAAAAAGATATAATTTCCATCCTTGAAGAAATTGTTCACCCCTCATTAAAGCAAAATATAGTTGCTTTGGGGATGGTAAAGAGCATACAGATTGAAGACAATAAAATTCACATCATACTGGTTTACCCCAAACCTACCGACCCTTTTGCAAATGCAATAAAGAAAGCCTGTATAAGAGCTATCACAGAAAAAACTAAGCAAGATTACACTGTTGAAATTGAAGAAATTTTTTCTACAGCCCGCAAAGTATCACCCGAATATGATAATTTGAAGGATGTAAAAAACATTATAGCCGTAGCTTCTGGCAAGGGAGGAGTAGGTAAATCAACTGTTGCCGTAAATTTAGCTATTGCCCTATCGCATTTAAATTTAAAGGTAGGACTTCTCGATGCCGATCTGTATGGACCATCGGTTCCTAAAATGTTTGCTGCCGAGCATCATCAACCCACCATGGTAGAAAGGAATGGGAAAGAACTTATTGAACCTTTAATTAAGTACAACATTAAGGTTCAGTCGGCTGGTTTTTTCTTTAACCCCAACGAAGCCCTTATCTGGCGTGGACCTATGGCCACCAATGCCTTAAAACAAATGATCACTCAAACTCTTTGGGAAGATCTCGACTATCTGCTTATCGACCTGCCTCCAGGTACAGGTGATATCCATATAACATTAGTTCAAGAACTCCCCATCACAGGAGCTGTAATCGTTAGTACACCCCAAAAAGTAGCACTGGCCGATGTAATTAAGGGTATAAGCATGTTTCGTAGCGATAAAATCAATGTACCGGTGCTGGGTATTGTCGAAAATATGTCGTGGTTTACGCCCGCCGAACTACCCGAAAATAAATATTACATCTTCGGGAAAGAAGGGTGTAAACAGTTAGCCGAAGAACTCAACGTTCCCCTGCTGGGCCAGATACCTATTGTACAAAGTATTTGCGAATCGGGCGATACCGGTCAACCTGTTGCCATGAATCCTTTTACACTTGAGGGGAAGGCTTTTGCCAATTTAGCCGAAAACGTAATAGTCGAAGTAGACAAACGAAACAACCAACTCCCTCCAACTAAAAAAGTAGAAATTACCCATCGTTAGCACTATTAATCCAGCATTTTATTAATTTTGAGCTAAACGATTTAGACTTTTCATGCTCAAAATCCGCTATAGCGATGACCAGCTGCTGGAAGCAGGTTGCGACGAAGCAGGACGAGGCTGCCTTGCAGGTCCTGTTTTTGCAGCTGCTGTTATACTTCCAGCAAATTTTTTTCATCCATTGCTTAATGATTCCAAAAAAGTTACGCCAGCCAATCGTCTTATTCTCCGTTCCTTTATTGAGCAAAATGCTCTTGCTCACGCTGTATCCTTTGCTACAGTGGAGGAAATTGATCAGCTCAACATTTTGAACGCCTCTTTCCTTGCCATGCATCGAGCACTTGAAAAACTCAATCATGAGCCCCAGCTAATCCTAGTTGATGGTAATCGTTTTCGACCATATAAAAAAATACCCCATCGATGTATAGTCAAGGGAGATGGTTTATACACGTCTATTGCAGCAGCTTCTATACTTGCTAAAACATACAGGGATGAATACATGGAAAAAATCCATCAACAATTTCCTTGTTACAACTGGAAACAAAACAAAGGATACCCCACTGCCGAACATCGGCTAATGATTGAAAAAGAAGGAATTTCGCCTCACCATCGTAAAACATTCTGCATCAATTATTTTCAACTTTCAATACCCTTCTGATATGAATGCCGCCCCCCCTAAAATAACTATTTATACCGACGGCGCCGCTCAAGGCAATCCAGGCCCAGGCGGTTATGGAGTTGTTCTTATTTCGGGCAAGCATCGAAAAGAGCTCTCGCAAGGTTACAAGCTTACCACTAATAACCGTATGGAACTGTTGGCCGTAATTGTGGCACTCGAATCGCTTAAAATTCCCGGATCCGATGTTACAATTTATTCCGATTCGAAATATGTGGTCGATGCCGTAGAGAAAGGTTGGGTATTTGAGTGGGCTAAAAAAAATTTTAAGAAAAAGAAAAATGCCGACCTATGGCGAAGGTTTCTTGAAGTTTACCCCAAACATCGTGTAAAATTTGTGTGGATAAAGGGTCATGCCAACAACAAAGAAAATGAGCACTGCGATCGTCTTGCAGTACAAGCTTCACAAAACCCTCCGCTCCTTATTGATGAAGGATATCAATTCGATAATGATATGGACGAAAACTATTCGGAATAAAAATATTTTGCGCATATTACTTATTTTTTTGATATTTGAATGGAATTGTTTTTTTATATTTACGTAAAAGTGATATCGTAAAATCGTATTTATTAACTGGTAGAAGTGGAATGAATAAGCAAACCCTGGATAAAGACAGTATTTTGAAATATCAGGGGCAACTCAATTTTGAGATTATTGGTCATCTGCTCAACTCGCTCAAGGACGAGACTGATGCCCGTGACATACCACTTAGCCATTACAAAAAAATTTTATCGGTGATGATTGAAATACTTGAAAATGTTTTCAAGTATAACGAGTATTTCGAAAAATCGACCTATCTTTTTCCTACCTACTCGCCTTTTTTCTCTATTGAACAATTTAACGGAGGCTACTTACTTACCTCGGGAAATCCAATTCTTAACAAGGATATAGATAAGCTTCAAAAACACATCGATCATATCAATGCACTCGACAAGGAAGGGCTTAGGCAGCTTTTTCGAACTACCCTTACCAATGGGGAGTTTTCCTCGAAAGGAGGTGCCGGTTTGGGTTTTATTGAAATGGCAAAAATCTCGGGCGAAAAAATAGAGTACCTTTTCACCCCTATCGACGAAACCTATTCATTCTATACATGCAAGGTATTCATTTCTAGTAAAGCATTAAACAGCGATTAAACTTTTAAGCTATATTGGGCTATGAACGATTTGATTATTGAAGCAACAGAGTTTACACCAGAAATATATTTTAGCCTTACCCAGAGAAAATTTCACTTTAAAGGTGTATCTCGTCCCGAAGATGTTATTAAATTTTATAATCCAGCCATCCAGTGGTTAAAAGAGTTGGAACAAACAATACATAGCCATGTGGATATGCGCTACACCATTCCCCTTCTACACATCGAGTTTAGGTTAAACTATTTTAACTCGGCTTCGTCGAAAATGCTGCTGCAAATTTTACAGATACTTAAAAGAATAAAAGAAATGGGAATAGACTTAGTTATCGACTGGTATTACGACGCCAACGACGAAGCTATGTACGAAGATGGGATGGATTTGTCCGAATCAGTCGATATACCTTTTAACTTCCACAGCTGTTAGTGTTGGCCGAGTTCTGCCAACGAAAGAATATACTTGCCATATTCGGTTTTCGACATTGCTTCACCCAATTTTCGGAGTTGAGCAGTAGTAATCCAATTATTTCGCCAGGCAATCTCCTCGATACAGGCTATGTAAAGCCCCTGCCTTTTCTGAATTGTTTCAACAAAACTCGCAGCTTCAAGCATGCTATCTGCATTTCCAGTATCGAGCCATGCAAATCCACGTCCCATGATCTCGACCCGCAAAGAACCCTCCTGTAAGTAAAGACGATTAAGATCGGTAATTTCTAACTCACCTCGAGCCGAAGGTTTAAGACTTTTTGCTTTTTCTACAACCGTGTTGTCGTAAAAATATAAACCAGGAATGGCATAGTTCGATTTGGGTTTATCAGGCTTCTCTTCGATTGATATAACACGTCGATTTTCATCAAACTCAACTACACCAAATGGTCGAGGATCGAGTACAAAATAACCAAAAATATATGCTCCCGATGTGAGAGTTGCTACTCTCTGCAACATGCCAGAAAATCCGGTTCCATAAAAGATATTGTCGCCCAATATCAAACAACTTGGGTTGTCGCCAATAAATTCTTCGCCAAGTATAAATGCCTGTGCAAGACCTTCGGGTCTTTCCTGTACCCTATAGCTAAACCGCATGCCAAGATCTTCTCCGCTGCCGAGTAACTCTCGAAACATTGGCAAATCGCGAGGGGTAGATATAATTAAAACTTCCCTAATACCAGCCAACATAAGGGTAGATAAGGGATAATATATCATCGGTTTGTCGTAAACCGGCATAATCTGCTTCGAAATCACCTTTGAGCTCGGATACAAACGTGTGGCCGAACCCCCTGCTAAAATAATTCCTTTCATGCTCCAATATCCATTTATGAGTTATTAATCATATTAGTACACAATTGTTTGCGGTTGTATTTTCTCAATTGCCAATTTGTGGTTTTGTTTCTTTCAAAAATCTTACAAAATCATTCCCAATATCCAACCCAAAATAATATTACGTAACACATCTTTGTATAAACAAAGCTCGTCATACAATTTGACAACTATTTATATTTGTAATATTTATCAATCTTAATAGTTTTTCAAAAATAAAAAATAGTCATCAACATTACAGCAAATCAACTCAAACTTTGTCCTCTGCAGCTCTATCAGCACATTTAAGGCATTGATAATCTATAAATTGCATTCATAATTGCTTTAAAAATATATAACTTTGGTCTAGTCGTACAAGCATACTTATGGCTATTTCAATAACTCAATTGTCTTCTATTTATCTTTTCGATCATATCATAATGGTAAAATGGATTTTTGACTATTGTTGCATTTTTTCAATTTAATTTTTGGGACTTTTGAGTAACAACAGAACTATCTTATAAATGTTTCCTGCAAAATATTTAATTTTGCAATATTCGGGATTATAATTAACAGATAAATGTACTTTTAGCGTTTCCTAAAAAAATTTTAGTGTTAATATTATTAACATAACACGTCACAAACTTAAAATTATGAAGAGCTATCGCAAAGAGTTATGGTTTGAAATACCAACACGACGAGGTTTTGTAAACATTACCCCTCAAGTACAGAAGTGTGTTGAAGAGAGCGGGGTTAAAGAAGGGCTTGTGTTGGTTAATGCTATGCACATTACAGCTAGTGTATTTATTAATGACGATGAGTCGGGACTCCATCACGATTTTGAGGTATGGCTCGAAAAACTTGCACCCGAAAAACCCTATAATCAATATCGACATAATGGTTTCGAAGATAGTGCCGATGCCCATCTCAAGCGAACTATAATGGGGCGCGAAGTGGTTGTTGCCATTACCAATGGACAGCTCGATTTTGGTCCCTGGGAACAAATCTTTTATGGCGAATTCGACGGAAAGCGAAGAAAAAGGGTTTTAGTAAAAGTGATAGGCGAATAACTATTTCTGCTTTTTGCGCCCCTTTTGTTCTGCGTAATCGACCGATAGCCTTTTTCCTTCGTAAACAGCTTGACTTAAACTTTCGCAAACTTCGGAAGCAATATCATAAGGAACCTCGAAAAAAGAAAAATTATCAAAAAGTTGAATTTTTCCAATTTTTATTCTTTTACCTGTCGATATACTGTTTACCATTGCAATTATGTCATTAGGATAAATTCCAGCCGATTTTCCGATATTGATAAACAAACGTACATACCCATCTGAACTAATTACAATATTTTCTTTCTTCTTTTTAGGCTTTGATTGTATTAAAACAGGCGATTCGACAGGATGCTCTATTTCTCGTGCATT
This sequence comes from Bacteroidales bacterium, assembly GCA_026416115.1. Taxonomy (GTDB): domain Bacteria; phylum Bacteroidota; class Bacteroidia; order Bacteroidales; family DTGW01; genus JAKPGM01. Next base: position 11,414 of record JAOAFU010000152.1, read on the forward strand.
TTTGTAGTAGTCCAGAAAGCGATTAAATTCAATCGAGACAAAGCGTTTAATAAGTTCCTCTCTATCGATCCAGCTAAGCTTTTTTAAAATTAAGGGGAGATAAGGCTCAATATCGGTATGCTCTACTTCCACTCTTTCAATACGGTCGATAAGTGAAAAAAGTTGTTTTTCGCATATTTCACGATTGGTAGGAGGGGTTGCCATTGTAAATTTTTTCTGTAGGGTCCTCTCCAGCTCCTTTATTCTACTTTTCTCACGCAGATGAATTAAGGATACAGACACCCCCTTTTTACCAGCCCTACCTGTGCGCCCACTACGATGTGTATAAACTTCGATATCGTCGGGTAAGCTAAAATGAATTACATGGGTTAAATCGTCGACATCGAGACCACGAGCAGCTACATCTGTTGCTACCAACACATCGAGCTGGCGAAGTCTGAAGCGGTTCATGACAAAATCGCGCTGCGACTGAGATAACTCTCCATGCAAAGCGTCGGCATTATAACCATCGTGCATGAGTTTATCTGCTATCTCCTGTGTCTCTTTTCGAGTTCGACAAAAAACAATTCCATACAATCCAGGATTAAAGTCGATAATTCGCTTCAATAACAAATATTTATCCTTTGCATGAACAACATAATATATATGTTGAACGTTTTCTGCACCTGTATTTTTTGCACCAAGGGTAATCTCCAAGGGTTCATTCATATACTTGTGAGTAATAGCAGCTATCTCAGCTGGCATGGTTGCAGAAAAAAGAAAGGTACGTCTTTCTTTAGGAAGTTTTTCAAGTATAGTCTGTATATCAGCAGCAAAACCTCTGTTGAGCATTTCATCCGCTTCGTCGAGAACCAAATACTTTACTTTCGATAAATGTAAAGCTCTTCGGTTGAGTAAATCGATTAAACGTCCTGGGGTTGCAACAACAATATGTGCCCCGTTTTTTAAAGCCTTTATCTGAACTTCGATACTGGCACCACCATAAACTGGAACTATACGAACAGCATCGAGATACTGAGCAAAACTTAGCAGATCGTCGGTTATTTGTAAGCATAATTCGCGTGTAGGGGCTAAAATAAGAGCTTGAACTGAATGATTATTTGGCTCGATAAGTTGTATAAGTGGTAAGCCAAAGGCAGCAGTTTTTCCAGTACCTGTTTGAGCTAATGCTACTACATCTTGCTTTTGATTTAAAATCACTGGAATAACCTTCGACTGTACTGGGGTAGGTTGTTCGAATTTTAAATCGGTAACTGCTTTAAGGATTAGAGGCGATAGCCCCATAGATTCAAATGATATCACAAATAAAGTATTAAATTATAAAATTTTTTCCAGCGCTTTTAACACATTCGCTTCAATACGTTCTTCAAGATTAAAGGTATTATGACGTATAAACTTCTCGCCGGTAATGTTTTCAAACAGCTCGATATATCGATCGCTGATTTGCTGAACAAGTTCATCGGTCATCAGGGGTACTTGCTGGCCTTCTTTTCCCTGAAAATTATTTTCAATCAACCATTGACGTACAAATTCCTTCGATAGCTGCTTCTGGGGTTCTCCTTTAGAAAGTCTTTCCTCATAGCCCTGAGCATAAAAATAACGCGAAGAATCGGGAGTATGGATCTCATCAATCAATACAATTTGTTCTCCTATTTTGCCAAATTCGTATTTTGTATCAACCAGAATAAGCCCATGTTGAGCAGCTATTTCAGTTCCCCTACGAAAAAGTTCGTAAGTATACTCTTCAATTTTATTATAATCTTTTTCCGATACAATTCCCTGAGCAATAATTTCCTCACGGGAAATATCGAGATCATGCCCTGCATCCGCCTTTGTCGTCGGTGTTATGATGGGATGATCGAACTTTTGGTTCTCTATCATTCCTTCGGGCAATTTCACACCACATAGCATTCGTTTGCCACTCTTATACTCTCGCCATGCATGGCCAGTAAGATACCCACGAATAACCATTTCAACCTTTAATGGCTCGGCTTTTCGACCAATAGTAACCATCGGATCGGGTGATGAAATTTTCCAATTGGGCACTATATCCGAGGTTGCGTCGAGAAACTTGACCGCAATCTGATTTAAAACTTGCCCCTTATACGGAATACCACGAGGAAGCACTACGTCAAATGCCGAAATCCGATCGGTAACCACCATCACAAGATATTTGTCGGCAATTGTGTATACATCCCTCACTTTTCCAACATATTTTGAGGTTTGTGAAGGAAAAGAAAAATTAGTATGCGTAAGTGCTTCAATCATTATTCGATCTTATAAATTACAAACCCAACTCCCGAGCAATAGCCTGTATCCGTTCAGATGCCTGGGCGTCGAGTTCGGCAAATTGATTTACAGAATTCATGGTAGATTTTACACTAAAATAAAATTTTATTTTAGGCTCTGTACCACTTGGTCTTACGGTAATTTTTGATCCATCATCGGTCAAAAATTGTAAAACATTGGACTTAGGAAGTTGAATTGAACCTAATACATTTCCATCAATATCCTTTACTGTAAGAGATTGATAATCCAGAATTCTAATCACTTTTGAACCGCCTAAAACACGGGGAGGATTTTGACGATAATTTTCCATCATACGGGCAATCTCCTCCTGGCCTTCTTTGCCTTTTTTAGTTACATTGACAAGCGATTCCTTGTAGAATCCGAATTGAACATACATTTCAAGAAGCAAGTCAAACACAGATTTACCTTGACTTTTTGCCCATGCATAGGCCTCGGCAATGAGTGCGCATGCCATTACTGCATCCTTATCGCGAACAAACTCTCCCGCCAGATAGCCGTAGCTCTCCTCGCCTCCTCCAATGAAAGTTTTTTTACCTTCGTTCTGTTTTATAATTTCGGCAATATATTTAAAACCAGTAAGTACATTGTAACACTCAACATCAAACTTTCGGGCAATCTCTTCAATAAGGTCAGTTGTTACAATGGTTTTAACTACATATTCTTTTCCAGTGAGTTTTTTATTTTCGTGCCAACGAGTTAGCAGGTAATATATGAGTAATGAACCCGTCTGATTTCCATTAAGTAGGATAAAATCGTTATTGTACTTAACCGCAATACCTACACGATCGGCATCGGGGTCGGTAGCCATAACCAGTTCTGCCCCAGTTTGACGTGCCTTTTCGATTGCCAAAGATAAAGCAGCCGACTCCTCAGGATTAGGCGACTTTACAGTTGGAAAATTGCCATCGGGTACATCCTGCTCTTCGACATGGATTATGTTGGTAAAACCATATTTGGCTAAAGCCATGGGAACTAGTTTTACCCCGGTACCATGAATTGGGGTGTAAACTATCTTAATGTCATTAAATTTCGAGACTATTTCGGGCGAAAGTGAAAGCGACTTTATTTGGTCGGTATAGACTTCGTCTATTTCTTTACCGATAATTTTTATCAGATGCTCTTGCCCCGACCACTTGATGTCGGTAAAGGTGGTACACCCAACCTGGTCGATAATATTTTTATCGTGAGGAGGAACAACTTGTCCTCCGTCATCCCAATATGCTTTGTAGCCATTGTACTCTTTAGGATTGTGTGATGCTGTAATAACTACCCCGCTCTGACAACCCAAATACCTTATAGTAAAGGATAGCTCGGGCGTTGGACGAAGAGCATCAAAAAGGTAGACTTCAATTCCATTTGCCGCAAAAATTTTGGCTGTCGTCTCGGCAAAAAGTCGGCTATTGTTACGACTATCATGAGCTACAGCAACTTTAATGGGATTAAGATGAGGAAAAGCTTTTTTAAGATAATTTGCTAAGGCCTGAGTTGCTCGCCCAACGGTGTAAATATTCATTCGATTGGTACCAACTCCCATAATACCTCGCAAACCACCAGTTCCAAATTCCAGATCGCGATAAAAAGCATCAATCAATTCTTTCTCATCACCCTCGAGCAAACGCTTAACTTCTTGACGGGTAGCTTCATCGAATGAGTCGGTTAACCATTCCTTGGCTTTATCTTTAATTAGTTCAATAGATGTATCCATACTTAAATAAGAATTTTAACCCAAATTCATCATTTCTATAGCTTTAGCAAGACTATCTTTCCACCATGGGATTTCGAGCCCAAAGGTAGTTTTTATTTTCGACTTATTCAATACGCTAAATGAAGGTCTTTTGGCAGGTGTTGGATATTCGTGAGTTTCTATAGGACGGACCTTACACGAAAGTCGGCTCAATTCAACTGTACTACAGGCAAAATCGTACCAACTACAAATACCCTCGTTTGCGTAATGGTAAATTCCGGCTATGGACAAATCGTTAGGGGAAGTTGCAATTTGGCTAAGTATTCGCATCAGCGCCTCTGCAAGATCGGCGGCATAGGTTGGCGAACCTATTTGATCGCACACAAAACTCAGAGTATCTTTCTCTAATGCAAGCCTTCGGATAGTTTTTACAATATTGTGTCCGAATGTCGAATACAACCACGAAGTTCGAACTATTATCATTTTATCTATCTCGGACAGAAGCTTTTCTCCGGCCAATTTACTTTTTCCATATACCGATAATGGATTCGTATAATCGGTTTCACGATAGGGTAAATGGTGGGTTCCATCGAAAACATAATCGGTTGAAATATGAAGTACCCAACTACCGAATTTTTCGGCACAATGCGCAATATTACTTACGGCATCGGCATTTATTAAGAAGGCCTTTTCCGATTCGCTCTCTGCCTTGTCAACAGCAGTATATGCAGCACAATTGACTACAGCAAAAGGCTTAATGGATTCAAACGCTTTTTCAAGCTCGTCGAATCGGGTTATATCGAGAGTGTCTATATCGTGAAAATAAAACTTTAAACCGTTAAACGTAAGTGAAAGCTTCTTTATTTCGTTACCCAACTGACCATTTGATCCGGTAACAAGTACTGGTAATGCCATATTGGAAATTTTTCAGTAAAAGTTCATATCTGCTTTATCGAAGGTGGGCCACATTCTGTCTTTAGGAGAAACTATGGCCTTATCGACTGGAATTTGCCAATCGATATTCAGAAACGGATCGTTGAAATTGATTCCACGTTCCGATTGCGGATGGTAAAAATTATCGCATTTGTAATGTACAATAGCCGAATCGCTTAAGACAGAAAAACCATGGGCAAAACCACGAGGAATTAACAATTGTAATAGATTATCTTCCGAAAGTTCAACACCAAACCATTTTCCAAATGTCGGACTTTCTTTTCGCAAATCTACAGCAACATCAAGAATTTTTCCTCTAACAGCTCTCACCAGTTTGGTTTGAGCATACGGCGCTAGTTGATAATGCAACCCTCTAATTACGCCATAAGTAGAACACGACTGATTATCCTGAACAAACTGATAGCTAAATCCCAGATCGTTAAATTTCTGTTGATTAAAAAGTTCGGCAAAATAGCCACGATCGTCACGGAAAACTTTAGGTTCCAAAATATACAGATCCCGAATTGGGGTTTCTATCTTGTTCATATCTATAAATATATATAAAACTAATGGGTTTAAGACCTATGTATAAAATTACTAAAAATCAATAAAGTGTATTAATCTATATTTAGTTTTTTTCTAAAATATCGAATAGTAAGTTCAAGCCCCTGGTCTAAGTCGAAAGAAGGTTTCCAGCCATTAAGTAACTTGCCTGCCAAAGTAATATCGGGGCGTCGTTGGGTAGGATCATCAGCAGGTAAAGGTAAAAAAACCAGTTTTGATTTTGAACCAGTAAGTTTTATAATCTTTTCGGCCAAATCAATTATCCTATATTCGTCGGGATTACCAATGTTAACAGGGCCCGTAATATCATCGCTTGTATTCATCATGCGAATCATCCCCTCAACCAGGTCGTCGATATACTGAAAGCTACGAGTTTGAGTTCCGTTGCCGTATATTGTAATATCTTTGTTTTGAAGAGCCTGAACAATAAAGTTCGAAACTACACGTCCATCGTTGGGATGCATCCTGGGGCCGTAAGTATTAAAGATACGAATAATCTTAATTTTAACCTTGTTTTGTTGGTAGTAATTCATGAAAAGCGATTCGGCACAACGTTTACCCTCGTCGTAGCAAGAGCGAGGACCGAGCGGGTTGACGTTTCCCCAATAACTTTCGGGCTGGGGATGAACAGTAGGATCACCATACACCTCACTGGTCGAGGCCTGAAGTATTTTAGCACGAGTACGTTTGGCCAACCCCAGCATATTAATCGAACCCATTACGGAGGTTTTGATAGTCTTGATGGGATTATACTGATAATGTACCGGTGATGCAGGACAAGCCAAATTATAGATCTCATCTACCTCGGCAAAATAAGGCATTGTAATATCGTGGCGAACCAATTCGAACATGGGGTGATTAATCAAATGAAGAATGTTTTCTTTGTCGCCGGTAAAAAAATTGTCGAGGCAAATGACATTGTTACCTTCTTTTATCAATCGATCGCAAAGGTGCGAACCAATAAAACCAGCACCTCCGGTAACCAGGATTGTTTTCATTTATTATTAATTGAATTTATAACCAAAATATTTGAAGACTATATTCTCTATTTATCCATAACTACGCTTTTTCTCCCAATGCTATAATATGAGAATCCGAGTTCTTTCATTTCGTTGGGATCGTAAATATTTCGTCCATCAAAAATGACTTTCGAACGCATGAGTCTTTCCATTACATTGTAATTGGGCAGACGGAATTCGGGCCATTCGGTTACCAATATCATAGCATCGGCATCGATTAGCGCTTCGTATTGATCTTTAGCATAAATAACCTTATCTCCAAGTTTGCGCTTGGCCTCTTCCATAGCCACCGGATCATATACTTTACATTGGGCACCCTCGGCCAATAACTTACCTATAATTACAAGCGAAGGAGCCTCCCGCATATCATCGGTATGAGGTTTAAAAGAAAGTCCCCAAATGGCAAATGTTTTACCTTGCAATTGATTATTGAAGTGTTTTTTTATCTTATTGATGATAACCTCTTTCTGACGCTCATTAACTTTTTCTACAGCTTTAAGAATATCGAGCGACCATTTGTGCTCTTCGGCAGTTTTTATCAGTGCTTTAACATCTTTGGGGAAACATGAACCACCATAACCAACACCGGCGTAAATAAATTTATCGCCTATACGAGGATCGCTGCCTATTCCTTTACGTACCATATTTACATCGGCACCTACAATATCGCACAGGTTGGCAATATCGTTCATGAAACTAATTTTTGTTGCTAACATAGCATTAGCAGCATACTTGGTCATTTCGGCCGAGGGTATATCCATAAAAAGAATGGGATGTCCGTTGAGAACAAAAGGTTTATAAAGTTTCTGCATAATTTTCTGTGCTTCTTCCGAGTCGGTACCAATTACAATCCTATCAGGACGTAGAAAATCCTCAACTGCATTACCCTCTTTAAGAAATTCGGGGTTCGAAGCAACGTCAAAAGAAATATCAACCCCTCTTTTACTAAGCTCTTCTTGAACCGCCCGACGTACCTTCTCTGATGTCCCAATTGGAACGGTGCTCTTAGTAACTACCACAAGGTAATGATTCATATAACGCCCAATATCGCGAGCTACCGCCAACACATATTTTAGATCGGCGCTACCATCTTCATCCTGAGGTGTACCTACTGCAATGAAAACAGCCTCGCTGCCATCTATTACCTCTTTTAATGAGGTAGAGAATGTTAGTCGACCCTTCTCTATGTTTCTTAAAACAATTTGTTCGAGGCCTGGCTCATAAATGGGGATCTTGCCCTCTTTTAATTTTTTTATCTTAACCTCATCAATATCTACACAGGCAACGCTCAGACCTGTTTCGGCAAAACAGGCACCAGATACCAATCCTACATATCCGGTTCCTACAATCACTATTTTCATTCTAATATACTATTTTGCTAACATCATTAGATATAACACTTCGAATAATTAAAAATTGCGTAAAAATAATGGAAAAAATAAATCTGTAAATGTTTATTTACAGATTTACCGTAATAACTATATAAACAAAAGTCGATTTTATGTTGAAACTACTTTCATCTACCTGAAAGATACATATTTTTTATATAAAACGTTCTTTAGTAGATTCTTAAAATTAAAGTCCAAAATATCGGTCTCTTTAAACTTTTTATAATTAGCAAGGCTTTTGAAAATATATCATTAAAATAATGAACATTTTCCGTATTTAGCCCATTTACTAATATTTTACAAAAGGTTTGGAGACACAGACAGTATTTTTCTCAAACAACTTTACCCAATAAATTCCAGGCTGAAACATTGATACATCTATTGGTAAACCGTAATAGTTTTGAGAATGAATTAATCGACCGTAGAGGTCTACAAGCACAATTTTTTCCACGTTACTTGGAACATTCTTCAGGTAGATAAAACTACTGGCAGGATTAGGATAGATCGAAAAAATATCATTATTTAACTTCTTAATTTCCACTATTTCATCAAAAAAACCTAAAAAAGGTTCGTAGGAACCAGGCTCTCCTGAGTTTACTAATATCATATTGCCTGCATTAAGATTGGTGCCTCGATAATTACCTGTTACTATAAATTTTCCAGCAGAATTTTGACGTATTAATAAATTTTCATCATCGCGGTTGCTTCCAAACGATGTTCCCCATATTGCATTACCTGTATTATTTAATCTAACTAAGAAATAATCGGTATATCCCGATCCGGGTTGCGAATGATTTATTTTAATGCTTCCAAAAGCAAGTTCGGCGCTTACCATATAGCCTCCAATATAAATATCTCCTGTTTTAGAAAACAAGACAGTTGATGCTATATCATTAGGCAACTCGCCATACGAACGAGCCAGAAGTAGTTTGCCTGTATTATCGTATCTGACAACAAAAATATCATCTTGTCGCGGAGTAGTTCCTGAGGTTTGATTAATAAGCTCCGTTCCTTCAACACGAAGTGTGTCGCTTCGAAATGAACCAACTACTGCCAAATCCCCGTTAGTATATAAATCTATATCTTTTATCTCCTCACTCTGTCGGCCTCCAAAACTTTTTACCATGGTACAGCCCAAATTTGCGTCAAAGTATGCAATAAAACAATCCCATTCTCCATAGCTTTTTACCAATTTACCGTCGATATAAAAATCGCCACTATAACTTATACCCGCTAAAACCAAAGTTCCGTTTTGCCATTTTATACATGAGGCATACTCAGAGCTTACACCGCCAATGCTCTTGACTTTTATGGCTTTGCCTTCTGGATTAGCTTTTATCAAATAAATATCTCCTCCATAGATCCCCGAAGTATGGGCAACCAAATCTTGAACGACTATTGAATCGCCAGAATAATCGCCAACTATGTAAATATTACCATTGTTATCCAGACAAATACGCCTTACATAGGTTAAATCGGATGCTCCAAAACTTTTTAACCATTGAAGTTTGCCTTGCGAATTAAGTTTGCCGAAGAAAACATCCTGTACCGAAGGCGCTTTTTTTATTAGGGTAACCGTGTCAAGCATAAAAGTATCGCTTGCAAAAGTGCCAGAAAAATAAATATTCCCATCATTGTCAACAGCCAATGCCGTTAAATTATCGCCATATCGTCCTCCTCCCGAAATAGCCCACTTTATAAGCCCGTTTGCATCGTATTGGGCAATAAAAACATCGGTAAGGTAAAAAGGAGAAGATCCATTATTCGTTGTGCTTACACTAACCCCTTCAAAATTTAATGAAGTACTTTTATAACGGCCCCCAACAACTACGTTGTCCTGTGCATAAACCACCACATCATTTATATAATCATCATCAGCTCCTGCAATTGGATGAATCGACCTCCATTCGATTGGTTGTCCCTTCAACAAAAAATTGCCGACCACGAACCAAGTAAATAATATTACAATATTTCTATAATTAAAGTTTAAAGATTTCATAACAAAAAGATTTAAAGATTAAACGAAAAGATAAAGATGCAAAAAAAAGTTAAAAGAGAACCGCTAAGTGCAGTAAATTTTAATCTTCAAATTCACCTTTATCCAAACTTGTTCTAAAATAATTAGAAAGCTAATAGATTTCCAATCAGATTTTTGGAAAAAAATTATTAACATAAAACCATCTGATACGAGAACATTTATTTTATAATTACTTTACTCACGGTATATTGCAGAAAACATTAACTTGGACAAATTGTGTAAAACTTGCTTTGGCAATATCTCTATCATTGTCATGTACTTCAGCTTTTTAGCTTAAAAAACAGCTTGGTAAATCTTTTTTATTTATTGTTCGAACTGTTGCAATAATACGATGCAAAAAAATATTTTCCTGTTTTGCACTTTTAAAAAAAAGTGTACCTTTGCAGCCAGAAAATCGGTTGGTGCCATAGCTCAGTCGGTAGAGCAACGGACTGAAAATCCGTGTGTCCCTGGTTCGATTCCCGGTGGCACCACACAAAATAGGTCGCAATTTTGCTTGCGACCTATTTTATTTATCTCCTTTGTACTCTACTTTTAACCAGTAAAAGCAAATTTCTATAAAGTTGACTTACATCGTCCGATACATTCCATTTTAAAATACAAACAACAAGAATACTGGCTAGAATTGTCGAACGAACAAAAGCATCGATTAATGAGTTGTAAAGGTAAGGAATGAAAATATTTAGAATAAAAAGTCCTCCCAGTAACACTATAGCTTTGAAAGTATTTGAAGTTAGCGGCCAAATATTAATTTTATATTTCAAAAAAAGCATCAGAAAAAAATTGTAACTACCCAGCGCAAGTATAGAGGCAATACCTGCCCCATTGATCCCGAATCGAGGGATTAGCCATGCATTTAAGAAAACAGAAGCCAATGTTAGGTAAGCAACAAAAATGATTTGAAAGTAATAAAATCGCGAGTTAACAATTACGTACCAGTTTATACCTGTTACCATATCGAAAAGCTTTGAAATACCTAGCAATAAAACTACATACTTACCTGCTTCGTATATATTTCCATTCGGCATAATAGAAAAAATATTGTCGATATTGGCCCACACAATTAATAAAATACTCCCCCCAACTAAAAATTGGTTTAACGAGCTTTTCTTGTACAAACTTTCAATTGTGTTCATGTCGTTTTCCTTCCAGGCTTTGGCTACTAAGGGGTTGGTTATTTGCATAAATACTCTTGAGGGTATTTCGACAATTGTGGTAATATAGAATGCAATACTAAAAATACCGGTCATTGTTAAGTTGATGCTCGAACTAATCATGAACACATCGACTTTGTTAACAATATTCGATCCAATACCCACAAAAAGTACAAATAACACGTAACGAAGAAAATCGCGACGAACTGGAACGGGGATCTGACTAAAATCGACCTTAAGTGAAAGGGGAACCAACCGCGAAAGGTAAAGGAAATTAAGCACTGCACTGATTAAATAAATACCGATAATACACCATACAAATATCTTAAAATCAATAACTTTAAAATAAAAAAGAATTATAATCCCTATATTGAGTATACGTAACAATACCTCCCTTATAATTTTAGGGACTACTATTCGATACATACAATTTGAATATACCTCAAAAAGATTAAGGTACATCATAAAAAAAGTCAGAATCAATACATAAGCGAAATGATGTGCAAAAAGCGGCGAGTTTGTTTTAAAAAGTTGAATTATAGGCTGGTAAAATAAAAATGTTGCTCCGGCCAATAGCAAGAATCCTAATAACGGGACGAAGAGAACAACACCCAACAATCCATGATGCGAACGTTCGGATGTAAAATAAGGAAAAAAACGAATCATTGCCGAGCCTAAGCCCATCTGAGCAATAAAGGTAAATAACCCAGCCGCATCGGTAAATACTTTGCTAAAACCGATTACTTCGGGTGGTAAACAATATGGAGTAATAAACATCAGGTTAAGATACCCGATGAACACTCCAAAATAAGAGACAATGGTTCCTTTTAGACTCTGGCGAATAACAACACCCATAAATCCCTCAGTTATTGGCGGCAATATTAATCAATCTTTTTTACTTTATCGTTTTTTTCCAATAAACCAACCTGACAATTAGTATATTTATTCAGTTGAAGCCGATCATCAAGAAAACCAAAAAAAAATATCCGAATATTTTTATCATTACAAGCATAAAAAATGAAAATCTTTCACAATTTTTGGGGCAAAATTCTGTTTGATAGTTCGGGAAAAAGAAACACCATGCGCATAAAATATTCTGCAATATTTATTTTTTTATTGTTAATCAATAATTTAATCATTTCTGGTCAGCAAACAGGAACATTTTATGGAACTGTGTACGACACCTCGGGATACTCTGTAGGATTTGCCACCCTGCTAATTCCCAATACAAAATATGGAGCTATTGCCGATCGTTCGGGTCGTTTTGAAATTAAATTACCAGCTGGTCGATACACCATTCAGATAAGCAGTGTAGGATACAAAACACTTCAGATTACCGATAGTATTGGTCCAGGCGAACGTAAACAACTGGATGTTGTACTAACTGAGTGGATTGAAAATGTTGACGAAGTAAAAATTAGCGCTCGTGCCGATAATACTGGTGCCATCCAACGGGTCAATGTCAAATCTCTCCAAGCTATGCCCAATGTTAGTGGAAATATTGAGAGCATTATTAAGCGATTACCTGGTGTAGCATCTAACAATGAGCTTAGTTCTCAATACTCGGTACGCGGAGGAAGTTTCGATGAAAATATCATATACGTAAACAATATCGAGATTTATCGTCCTGTACTTATTCGTAGCGGTCAGCAAGAAGGTCTTAGTTTTGTCAACCCCGATCTAGTAGGTTCATTAAAGTTCTCAGCAGGGGGGTTCGATGTGAGTTATGGCGACAAAATGTCGTCGGTGCTCGATGTAACTTACAAACGACCCGATGAAAATTCTGGATCTGCTACGCTGAGCTTTCTTGGTGCCAATGTGCATTATGAAGGAGTCTCGGAAAATCAGCGATTTAGGCATTTAACAGGTATTCGTTATAAAACCACTCAATATCTTCTTTCGGGACTCGACACTAAAGGCGAATATAAGCCTACCTTTCTCGATGCTCAGTCATTTCTTACTTATAATATTAGCACTAAATGGGAACTCGATTTTCTTGGCTACATTGCACAAAATAATTATGTTTTTGCTCCCACAACCCGCGAAATAGAATTTGGCACTTTTCAACTACCTCTCAGAGCTCAAATCTTTTACGAAGGGCAAGAAGAAGACAGCTACTTCAATAGTCTTGGTGCAGTTACCTTAAATTTCAGGCCTAATGTAAACTCATGGTACAAGCTCATAACCTCGGCCTACACTAATTCAGAAAAAGAAACTTTCGATTTATTGGGCGAATACAATATTGGACAAATCGATTATAACAACCGAGACAGTGTAGAAAAGATTGGTGTTGGTGGTTTCCTTAATCATGCCCGAAACTTCTTAAACAGTTATTCCTATAACATTCAATTCATCGGCTTTAATAGTATTGGATTAAATAAAATACGCTATGGAATATCGTATCAGCATGAGAAAATAGATGATCGACTAAGAGAATGGGAAATAATCGACTCGGCAGGTTACCTCCATCCGTATAACGATACTCAAATTCAAACACTTGCCTTACGTAATGCCGAAAATTATATTAAATCATACCGAATCATGGGATACGTCCTTTATACTCGAGCTTTTTCGATAGGAAATGAAAGCTTAACCCTAAATGCTGGCATAAGAAGCCATTTCTGGTCGTTTAACAACCAGAACATTATAAACCCCAGAGCATCTCTCTCCTACCAACCCTCATGGAAAAAAGGACTTTTGCTTTATACCTCAGTCGGATACTATCAGCAACCACCCTCATATAAGGAAATGAGATATCCAACGGGAGAAATTAACAAGCAAATTAAAGCCCAAAAAGCTGTTAATTATCTTATTGGGGCCGATTATTTGTTTTACAGTTGGTCACACCCTTTTAAATTAACAGTCGAAGCTTTCTACAAACAACTAAGCAATCTTATCCCCTATCGTATCGACAACGTTCGAAGCATCTACGCAGGCGAAAACCTGTCAAAAGGTTATGCACGAGGCATAGACATTAAGCTGAATGGCGAATTCATCAAAGGTACCGAATCGTGGTTCAGCCTTTCGCTTCTCGACACCAAGGAAGACATCCCAAACGATTTCTATGCTCTTCCTTCTAACCCCGATTCGCTAATATATCCTGGCTACTTCTCGCGCCCTACCGACCAACTGATGAACCTCAATATCTATTTTCAAGATTATCTTCCACGATATCCTTCCTATAAAGTGTATTTAAGCATTCATTATGGAAGTGCCTTACCTGTTACTATTCCTTTCTCAAATCGATGGGATGATGTAAAAAAATTACTTCCCTCATACAAAAGAGTTGATATTGGTTTTTCGAAGATCATCAAATCGGCCAATGAAAAGGCTAACTGGAATTTAGTAAACCAATTTAAAGAAGTTTGGCTTAGCGCCGAAATACTTAACGTAATAGGGGTTAATAACACCGCTTCATACATGTGGATTAAAACCTTTGCACAACAAGAAGGAATACCCGGTACTTTTGCTGTCCCCAATTATCTTACTCCTCGAAGACTAAACATAAAATTAATGGTAACTTTTTGATTTCGGGTTTCATTCTCTAAACTAATTCATCATTCATTTGTTTTTATTATAAAAACAGCTTAACTTTAAAATACTAATGTAAGAGTTTCAAATGTGCTAATCCTAAAAATCCGTAAAACTATGAAATCTTTATTAACCTTAGGAATCATCTGTATGCTTGGAATAGCATCGTGTACAAGCGATAACGAGGAAGACACTTTCTCGGGAAATAACAATAATGGCGGATGCGATACTACTAATGTGTCATTCACCAAAATAATCATGCCCTTAATACAAAACAACTGTCTAAGTTGTCACAATTCAACCAGCCCTGTACTCTCTAACTACGATCAGATCTCGAAAAATGCCACCCGTATTTTAGGGGCAATCAAACATCAACCAGGCTTCAGATCTATGCCTCCGGGCGGAAAACTTCCCGATTGCTCAATTGCACAGTTTGAAGCATGGGTAAATCAAGGAAAGAAAAATAATTGATCAAACTTCTATTAACTAAGAATTGAATGAATAAATCAATTGCTTTATTAGTAGCATTGTTTGCATGCAACTTGTCGATTGCTGCTCAGGATGTCGATGAAATTCTGAATCAACTTGAAACAAGCAATATCGATAATACAGTAACTGCTACATTTAAAGCTACTCGTATTCTTAATGGACATTCGATTGAGCGAATGCCACACGGACAGCTCGATTTTAGAATACACCATCGGTTTGGTACCCTTAATAGCGGCGCTTATAATTTTTGGGGTATCGATGCTGCTCAAACGCAGTTTAGCCTCGAATATGGCATTACCGATTGGCTGATGGCTGGTCTTAGTCGAGGCTCTTACGAAAAAACCTATGGAGGATTTCTAAAATTTAGTCTTTTTAGACAAAAACAAAGTAACGGAATGCCTGTTAGCATTTCTTATCTGACGGCTTCAACTATTCGCTCTCAAGATTTCCCTTTTATCGATTCACTCCAAAACAACGATAATTACCCTTTTTCATCTCGGTTGGCCTATGTACATCAATTGCTTATTGCCCGTAAATTCAGTAACCGTCTCTCATTGCAAGTAAGTCCTGTATTGATACATTATAATATGGTAAGTCGATCCAATGAGCCTAATAATATCTTTGCCCTTGGTGTGGGTGGACGTATTAAACTAACTACCCGAACTTCCTTTAATTTCGAATATTATCCAAGACTTCCTTCTAAAGGAATACCCTCCCAGTACACCGATGCTTTAAGTTTTGGCTTCGATATCGAAACGGGTGGACACGTATTTCAGTTGATTCTCACCAATACCCAAGGGATGATCGAAAAAGATTTTATTGGAAGAACAACCGGTAAGTGGAATAAAGGTGATATACATTTTGGATTTAATATCTCGAGAGTTTTTACTATTAAGCACTAAAAATTAATACCTCAATAATAAATTATGTCAAAAAAGATAACCTTACTATTTATTCTTCCATTCATTTTTCTGGCAGTTCATGCCCAAAAATTTATAACACTCGAGGGTAATATTAGCTTTTTTTCTTCGACACCCTTTGAGGATATAAAAGCCGAGAACAAAAAGGTAATAGCCATCCTCGACATACAAACAGGCGAAGTTGCTGTAAGCTGCATTATGAAATCGTTTCGTTTTGAACGCGCCCTAATGGAGGAACATTTCAACGAAAACTATGTTGAATCGGATAAATACCCCAAAGCCACTTTCAAGGGAAAAATTGTAAATCTCAATGTTTTAAAAAATAAAAACATTGAACAAGAAACTGAAGTTGAGGGAATTATGAACATTCATGGTGTCGATCAACCATTTCGCACTAAAATTCGAATTACACCATCCGATGCACAAATTACCGTAAAATCTGAGTTTGAAGTGTCTCCTGCCGATTATAACATTAAAATTCCCCAAATTGTACGTACTAAAATAGCGGAAAAAATCCAGGTAAAAGTAGATCTTACGCTTAAAAAATAGCCCTTAAACAATTCTAATATTTTATTGTTAATCAATCAATAAACAATAATTATAACAAAAAAATTAGGAATAAAATCATCATACAAAGAGAAAATTTTGGATTAAAAATAAATATTTATATATTTGCAACATCAAAGAAAGATAAATGAAAGCTCTATTAAGCAATATTATTCTCGTGGTAGTGGTGGTGGTCCTGATCATACGATCTGGGGTTGAGAATGGTATTGCGTAGATAAAGATAGAGTTAAAAAATATAAAAACCCTTCTCAACCAAGTTTGAGAAGGGTTTTTTCGTATATAGAAATTGCTAAAAAACAAAAAAAAATTGACAATGAAGTACAGATTACGTAGTCTTACCACAACCGAAGGCCGATTAATGGCCGGTGCCAGAAGTCTTTGGCGGGCTGCCGGAATGAAAGAAGAACAGATAGGTAAGCCCATTATAGCCGTGGTTAACTCATTTACACAGTTTGTACCCGGCCACACCCACCTTCACGAAATAGGTCAGCAAGTTAAGAAATGGATCGAAGAAGAAGGTTGTTTTGCGGCAGAATTTAACACCATCGCCATCGACGATGGCATAGCTATGGGACACGATGGTATGCTTTATTCGCTACCTTCGCGCGACCTAATCGCCGACAGTGTCGAGTACATGGTAAATGCCCATAAGGTAGATGCTATGGTATGCATTAGCAACTGCGACAAAATAACTCCGGGAATGCTAATGGCAGCCATGAGACTCAATATCCCTACTATTTTTGTATCGGGCGGTCCTATGGAAGCCGGAAGGGTTCGTAATAAAAAATACGACCTTGTTGACGCCATGGTTTTAGCTGCCGACAATTCAGTATCCGACAGCGAACTCGAAGAAGTTGAAAAAAATGCATGTCCTACTTGTGGTTCTTGCTCTGGGATGTTTACTGCCAATTCTATGAACTGCTTAAACGAAGCACTTGGATTGGCTTTGCCAGGCAACGGAACAATTGTAGCTACCCATAAAAACCGAATTGAACTTTTCAGAAAAGCAGCTAAAAAAATTGTTGAAAACACAAAAAAATACTACTTCGATGGAGACGATAGCGTACTTCCTCGTTCAATTGCAACAAGGGCTGCCTTTATGAATGCGATGGCACTGGATATTGCAATGGGTGGTTCGACCAATACAGTACTTCACATCTTGGCCATTGCACACGAAGCACAAGTCGATTTTACCATGAAAGATATAGATGCCCTTTCCCGTAAAATACCTGTATTGTGTAAAGTAGCTCCCAGTTCCCATTATCATGTCGAAGATGTTGGACGTGCCGGTGGAATACTTGGTATCATGGGAGAACTCGACCGAGCCGGATTAATCGACACATCTGTAAAAAGAGCCGATGGCCTTACCCTTAAGGAAGCCCTTGACCAATACGATATTATGCGACCAACGGTAACTGAAGAAGCTATTAATATCTATAAAAGTGGACCTGCTGGGATAAAAAACTTAACCATGGGTTCTCAGGGGTATTATTACGATGAATTAGATAAGGATAGAGCAAACGGCTGTATACGCGACCTCTCTCATGCTTATTTCCCCGACGGAGGCCTTGCAGTATTATATGGCAACCTGGCCGAAAATGGTTGTATTGTAAAAACAGCCGGTGTCGATCCTTCAATTTTTAAGTTTAAAGGACCTGCACGGGTATTCGAAAGCCAGGAAGATGCTTGTAATGGTATTCTCAAAGACATTAAAGCTGGCGATGTTGTGGTTATTCGTTACGAAGGGCCAAAAGGCGGTCCTGGTATGCAAGAAATGCTCTATCCAACTTCATATATAAAAGCTCGAAATCTTGGTAAAGAGTGTGCCCTGATAACCGACGGTCGGTTCTCTGGTGGTACTTCAGGACTTTCAATCGGACATATCTCACCCGAAGCCGCTGGAGGTGGCATCATTGCTGTCGTTAAAGACGGCGATATGATCGAAATAGATATCCCTAACCGAACCATCAAACTCTTAGTATCGGATGATGAAATTAAGAAAAGACTTGAAGAAGAACGTAAACGAGGAAAAGAGGCTTTTACTCCTAAAAATAGAAAACGTAATATATCCAAGGCGCTTAAAGTATATGCAAGTATCGTATCCAGTGCCGATAAGGGAGCAATAAGAATTATTGATTAATGAAAAATGATAAAACATATGAATGAGACACGAAAAATTACAGGCAGCGAAGCTGTCATTCTATCGCTAATAGAAGAAGGAACAGAAATTATTTTCGGCTATCCCGGTGGGGCGATAATGCCCGTTTATGATGCCCTCTATGGCTTTGCAGATAAAATTACCCATGTTCTTACCAGACATGAACAAGGGGCCATCCATGCAGCCGAAGGTTACGCCCGTGTAACCGGGAAGGTAGGCGTTGTTATGGCAACATCTGGACCAGGGGCTACCAACTTGATAACCGGTATTGCCGATGCTATGATCGACAGTACCCCAATTGTAGCCATTACTGGACAAGTAGGTGCTGCCCTACTCGGTACCGATGCTTTTCAGGAAACCGATGTGGTTGGAATTTCGATGCCCGTTACAAAATGGAATATTCAGGTAACCCGTCCCGAGGATATACCCGATGCCATAGCTAAAGCTTTTTACATTGCCCGGTCGGGACGCCCAGGTCCTGTTTTGGTCGACCTTACCAAAAATGCACAGTTCGGCACTCTCGACTATAAATACGAAAAATGCCACTTCATCCGCAGTTATGTTCCTAAACCTACCCCCGACGAATCGAAAATTATTGAAGCAGCAAAACTCATTAACAGTGCTCAAAAACCATACGTACTTGTTGGTCAAGGCGTTATTCTCGGGAATGCCGAAGACGAATTTCGTGCATTTATCGAAAAGTCGGGAATACCCTTTGCCTGGACCCTTTTAGGCGCAAGCGCAATGCCAATCGATCATCCTCTTAACGTGGGTATGCTTGGTATGCATGGCAATTATGCCCCGAATATTAAAACCAACGAATGCGATGTATTGATAGCAGTTGGGATGCGATTCGATGATCGAGTTACTGGCGACCTTACTCGATATGCTAAGCAGGCTAAAGTAATTCACCTCGAAATCGATCCAGCCGAAATTGATAAGAATGTTAAAACAACTGTAGCTGTACTTGGCGACGTAAAAGAAACCCTACCCATGCTCACCCGCCTGGTCGAAAAACGTGACCATAGCCAATGGCGTAAAGAATTTGACGAATGCTACGAAATTGAAAAACAAAAAGTAATTCAACACGAACTTTACCCCGAAAAACCTGGCCTTACCATGGCCGAAGTCATTCGCCGAATTAACGAGCAAACAAATGGGGATGCTATTATAGTTACCGATGTTGGACAGCATCAAATGATAGCCTCACGCTACTTCAAGTATACCATTAAGCGCAGCTTGGTTACATCGGGTGGCCTTGGAACTATGGGTTTTGGTTTACCTGCTGCTATGGGTGCTAAATTAGGCCGGCCCGACAAACAAGTTATCTGTGTAGTGGGCGATGGTGGTTTACAAATGACTATTCAAGAATTTGGTACTATTATGGCTCACAATATTCCGGTAAAAATAGTCCTTCTTAACAATCATTTCCTTGGTATGGTTCGTCAATGGCAACAGCTATTTTTCGATAAACGATATTCGATGACTGAGCTTAAAAATCCCGATTTTCAGATCATTGCCGAAGGATACCACATTAATCACCAGAAAGTTACCGAACGTTCTCAGCTCGATGTAGCCATTAGCAACATGCTTAAATCAGAAAAAGCATTTTTGCTTGAAGTTGTTGTTGAAAAGGAAGATAATGTTTTTCCAATGGTTCCATCCGGAGCATCTGTAAGCGATATATTGCTCGAAGCTACTAACTAATTAAAAAAGTAAGAAAAATGAGTAAAATTGAACAATACACTATCATTGCATTTTCAGAAAATGCAGTTGGATTGCTTAACCGAATCACCATTATTTTTACCAGGCGCCATGTAAATATCGAAAGCCTAACCGTGTCGGAATCTTCACTACATGGTATTCACAAATTTACCATAGTTGTGAATACAACTCGAGATATGGTTCAGAAAATCACGAAACAAATCGAAAAACAAGTAGAGGTGCTTAAGGCTTACTTTTTTACAAAAGACGAGATAATATTTCAAGAAATTGCTCTCTATAAAGTATCAACCGATGCCCTGCTAAAAAGTAACATGATCGAAACCATTGTAAGAGAGAGCAACGCCCGTATTATAGAAATTACACCCGAGTACACCGTCATTGAAAAAACCGGACACGAGTTTGAAACAAGCAAGCTCTTTGTCGAGCTCAATAAGCACGGGAAAGTCAAGCAATTTACTCGCTCGGGAAGGATTGCAGTTACTCGTTCAAATGCCGAATTACTTACCGAATTTCTTAATGCACGGGAACAAGAACAATTACAATTAGCTCAAAATTAAGCAGAATGAGCTCTGCTTTTAGTTACAAACTATTAATTTCTATACAAGCATGTGATATTGTTCTTGAACTAAAATCTGGCCAAATGGGGTGCCTTTTTTTCGAATCGGGCATCGCCATGGCCAGTTTTTTTCAAAAAATGAAAAACGAAATCTCTTTATTACAAACAGCCAAAACTTTAGCCCTCTCCGATAAAGAAGACTCTCAATTTTCAAATATAGATATTCAATTTGTCTCTTTTCAAATTATCCAACAAGAAGAAAAAAAATTCTATTATCAGCAACGCTATCATGCAACAGAGAACGATGATGTATTAAGTGTCAAAGATTTTATCGGTAATGATTACGAAAACACCATAGAATTTCTTAATAATAGTTTACTCAAAGAAAGACTCAATGAACCAATTACTAAGCTTTCAACAGGTGAGTTTAAAATTGCCTGTATCCTGAAATCTTTTAGAAAGGATGCAAAAATTATTTTATTCGAGGACGTATTTTCTGGTCTTGATCCGAAAAATAAGGAATTAGTTATTGAGTTTCTTAAAAACTTAAAAAATACATTTCAGTCATGTATTTTAATTGCTACCACGCATAGCATCGATTCTAAACATTTCGACAATTTTTTGAAAATACCTATCGCTAAAAAATACTCTTGCTCAATTGGTAACGAAGATATTCAGATTTTGAAGAGCATCTTCTCCGAAAAACAGACATCAAATTTTCAGTATGCATTTAAATTAAAAGATATTTCCGTTAAATATCACCAGAATTATATTTTACGAAACATTACATGGGAAGTTAAAAACGGTGAAAAATGGGCATTAAAAGGGAAAAACGGCTCTGGCAAGTCAACACTGTTGAGCCTTATATACGCCGATCATCCCCAGGCATATGCTAACGACATATACCTTTTTGATATACCTCGTCAAAATGGCTATAACATCTGGGATATAAAGGAAAAAATTAGTTTTTTTTCTCACGAATTTTTTCGTTTCTTCAACAAATCGAAGTCCATTAAAGAAACTTTATTATATGTCGTAAATGTCAACCCTTATAAACCATCGAAAAATACTGATAGTCTAATCGAAAAGTTTAATGTTTTGAGAGATTATTTTCAGCTTGAAGATGTAAAACTGGACAGTACACTCTACCAATTACCCCAATACCAACAACGTCTGGTAGTACTAATTGCCATATTACTTAAAAATGCACCCATACTTATACTTGATGAACCCTATCATTTTTTTGATCGTTCAACAATAGCTAAATTAAACAATTTACTCGACAAAGTACTGAACGACCGAACACTTGTTTTTGTAAGTCACACAGATGAAGATTTTCCTTCTTGTATTGAATACGAATACTATTTATCGTAACCAAAATACAAACACATATGCAAATCACTGAACGAATACACCAACTCACCCTTCCCTTTAAAATAAAGCTATCGGATACAGTAGCTATAGAACGAGCCGTAAATATCTTTATTCTCCTTGGCAAACATGTTTCGCTTGTAGATGCTGGACCATCAGGAAGTGAAAAGATTATTTTTGAATATTTAGAAAACATTGGTCGTTCGCCAGAAGAAATCAAGTTTTTGCTACTTACCCATGCGCATCCCGACCATATGGGTGCTGCAGCAGCTATAAAAGAAAAAACCAAATGCAAAGTGGCTATTCACCCTTCTGAGAAAGAATGGATTAGCAATATCCATTATCAGTTTGAACAACGGCCAGTACCTGGTTTTTTTGACCTGGCACCTTTGCCTGTACAAGCCGAACTACTTCTAAACGATGGGGATATATTGGATATTGATGTAAAATTGCGTATCAAAGTCGTTCACACACCGGGGCATTCTCCCGGTTCGGTATGTTTCCTTCTTCAGCAAGATAATGCTCTTTTTACAGGTGATGCTATACCTCTTAAAAACACTCCTCCAATCTTCGATAATTGGTCCGAAAGTCTAACTTCGATGGAAAAAATTGAAAATCTCCCTTACCCAAAATATCTCTTATCGGCGTGGCATCCTTTAGCTCAGGAAAATGAGGTACAAGATTTTATTAGCGATGGTATTGAATGGCTGTATCAAATTTATACTGCATTCGACAAACTACGTTCAATTGAAAAAGGGTCGATAGATAACATTGCTCGTCGTTTATTGAAAGAACTGAATATATCTGAAGAGAACTTCAATCCCTTGTTCCAGCGAACAATTGAACGAATGTTATAAAAAAACAGGGGCACTTGATTTCATGCCCCTGGTGTATTCTTTCGTTAATTGACATTATCCACATTTCGAAGTTCCACAGCTCTTGCAAGTAAGGCATCCTTCCTGATATACCAGATTCTCTGAACCACAACTTGCACAGCGCTCTCCTTCTCGGGCTTTAGTACCATCGGGAATATACCTGCGTAACGCACGTTCAACCCCATTTTTCCAGGTATTAATAGCCTCACTGTCGAGCTGA
Organism: Bacteroidales bacterium; assembly: GCA_026416115.1. GTDB lineage: Bacteria > Bacteroidota > Bacteroidia > Bacteroidales > DTGW01 > JAKPGM01. The sequence goes on from JAOAFU010000152.1 coordinate 34,916, forward strand.
AGCGAACTAACCAAATTTACTACATCAGGTATGGGCATACCGTAACGAAGCACACTCGAAATCAATTTGGCGTAGTTCCAGTATTCCTTATTAAATTGATGCGACAAACCTCCAAGGGTATTTTTATAACCATACTTGTCGGTATACTGAAAGTCGTAGCGAGTGTTACCATCCTCATCCTTAGTTTTGATAATTTTACCCTTTGTAATTGACTTAGGGATAGGAAACATTTCCTCATCCTGTAAACCGGTAAAAATTTCGTAAGGACGACCGTCGAGTAGACCTATGAAAGCAATCCAGTTTTCGTTATTGTTTTTGAAACGAATAATTTCGCAATCGAGAACTTTAGGACGCTTTAGAGGTTGTCCGATAATAGTTTCACTACTCTGTGTTTTCTTATCAGATTTGGAAATAAGAACTCCCGAGCGCGATCCCTCGCGATATACCGTACAACCTTTACAACCACTCTCCCAAGCGGTAATATAAAGATTTGCAACCAATTTTTCATCCACATTCTCGGGAAGATTTATCGTAACGCTTATAGAATGATCGACCCATTTCTGAATTGATCCCTGCATTTTTACCTTTTTTACCCAGTCGACATCATTAGCTGTAGCCTTGTAGTAAGGGGATCTGGCAACTAATTCCTCAATCTGCTCGTCGGTATAATTTTTAACTTCCTCTGGATTATATCCGTTAACCTCGAGCCAGGTAAGGAATTTGGGATGAAATACATTATATTCTTCCCAATGATCGCCAACCTCATCGACGAATGCTACCTTAACATTAGTATCGTTGGGATTAACTTTTCTTCGACGTTTATATACAGGACGAAAGACTGGTTCTATTCCCGATGTGGTTTGAGTCATTAAGCTGGTGGTACCTGTTGGTGCAATGGTAAGTAGTGCAATATTTCTACGTCCAACTTTTACCATTTTCTGGTAAAGTTCCTCATCTTCGGCTCTCAAACGCATTATGAAAGGATTGTTTTTTTCGAGATGGGGATTATAAATAGGAAAAGGTCCACGCTCCTCGGCCATGGTAACCGACGAACGGTATGCTTCGAGAGCCAAGGTACGATGTACTTCTACCGAAAAATCGATAGCATCGTCGCTGCCATAACGAATTCCAAGAGCTGCAAGCATGTCCCCTTCGGCGGTAATGCCAACACCCGTTCGACGCCCTTGAAGAGTTTTTTCCCTGATTTTTTCCCATAATCTTCGTTCTACCATCTTTATCTCTTCATCCTCAGGGTCACGATTGATTTTATCGAGTATAGCATCTATCTTTTCAATTTCCAAATCAATAATATCGTCCATAAATCGCTGAGCTACAGCGACATGTTTTTTAAACTTTTCGAAATTAAATTTTGCATGAGGTGTAAAAGGATTTTCAACATAGCTGTATAGGTTGATTGCTAATAAACGACAACTATCGTAGGGACATAGAGGAATTTCTCCACACGGATTTGTTGAAATTGTTTTAAAACCATATTCGGCATAGCAATCGGGCACCGACTCGCGAATAATAGTATCCCAGTACAACACACCGGGTTCTGCCGACTTCCAAGCATTGTGAATAATTTTATTCCACAAAGCCCGAGCATCAATTTCCTTTTTTATTGTTGGGTTAGGCGAGTCTACAGGATATTGCTGAACGTAAGGTTTCCCCTCCACAACAGCGCGCATAAATTCATCATCGATACGAACCGAAACATTGGCACCTGTAACCTTCCCTTGCTCCAATTTCGCATCTATAAATTTTTCAGCGTCGGGATGCTTGATGGAAATGCTTAACATCAGTGCTCCACGACGACCATCTTGGGCAACTTCGCGAGTAGAATTTGAAAATCGTTCCATAAAAGGAACCACTCCCGTTGAGGTGAGCGCACTGTTAAGGACAGGGCTACCTGCAGGGCGAATGTGAGATAAATCGTGCCCTACTCCCCCCCGACGTTTCATGAGTTGGACCTGCTCTTGGTCGGTCTTCATGATACCTCCGTACGAATCGGCTCCATTGCCAATTACGAAGCAGTTTGACAGGGATGCTACTTGAAAATTATTGCCAATACCCGCCATGGGGCTTCCTTGGGGCACAATATATCTAAAATCTCTAAGATATTCATAAATTTCATCTTCCGACATTGGATTTGGATACTTAGCTTCGATACGAGCTAACTCCCTGGCAATACGACGATGCATATCATCGGGGTTAAGCTCATAAATATTTCCCTGCGAATCCTTCAGCGCATATTTGGTAACCCATACCCTTGCAGCAAGTTCATCGCCCTTAAAATAGGAAAGGGTACTTTTATACGCTTCATCAAATGTATATGTACCTGTCTTTTTTTGTGTTTTTGATTTTGCCATCTCTAATGTTAATTCGTCTGCGTTAGTTTGCTTTTCTTTCATCATTACTTCATCAACTTGCATTGCCGTAAAAAATTTAAAAGGTTGATAATTTAGGTTTTTACTTGGTGTTACCCTCTTAAAAAAAGTAGATGCAATTTATGATGAAGTAAGATAAGTTTGCAAAAATCCGACTTTACAATTATCAACTCTTATACCAGAGTTATTAACAATAGATTTTTTTCAAAAAAAAATTTAATTCAACCTTATGCTTATCAGAGGATTACAATAAACAAGCTGTGAATGAGATTAGTTTTTCTGAAAGGGATAAAAAGCATTCTCGATGTGTTCGATAACAGCCTGACCATATTCGTAGCTAATACTAATAATATCGAATCGAGATTCGCCATCCAAGCCTTTTTGCTGAAGAAACAAATTGGCAGCATCAACCAGGAAACGTTGCTTTTTTCGAGTAACAGTCTCGGCAGGAGATAAAACGCTTCCAAATTTACGTGTGCGTACTTCGACAAACACATAAATCCCATTGTGTAGCGCCACAATGTCTAACTCCCTTTTATAACTATGCCAATTACGAGCTAAAATAACATATCCTTTACTTTTTAAATATTCTTCTGCCAAATTTTCGCCTCTATCTCCAATGTTTTTTTTATTCATTCTCTAAAAAAAGTGTTTAGTCAACAAAATTTGGACGTTTATGGAATTTTAGCAGGTATTCGTAAAATTTTTACGACTAAAATTACAATTGATTCGTATAAATAACTAAAATTTGTGCAAAATTTATGAAAAAAAATATTAAATTATAGGGATGGGTTTATGAGGAGGATTTTGTGGGTAATAGTAACATTATCTACTCGCTTATGGGCAAGTGGTTTTGAAGGGAGTATTACCTGGATTAAACAATCGCCATACGATACTACGTTTTATACTTACTATATTTCGAACGACCGAATTCGTATTGAAGAAAAAGATAATAAAAAAAACATCCGCCACGTTTATCTCATTAATATTAACAAGGAGGAAGTTTTTATTATCGACCCGGCCAAAAAAATGTATACTAAATTAAAAAAAAGTACCTCCCGCAGTAAAGACGCAAACCACTTTATCGTCAAAAAAACAAATAACTATAAAATTATCAAGGGGGTTAAATGCTATCAATGGAGGGTAAAAAATGTTCATCGAAATTGCGAAATTACCTATTGGGTTGCCCAAAAAAACTTTGATTTTTTTGACAAGATGGTAAAAGTTTTAAACAACACCGATAAGGGATGGGAATATTTCAACAGTATACCCCATTCGTCGGGCTATTTCCCCATGCTCTATGAAGAACGAACGCTACTTCGAGACAAACGAATGCAAACCTCTGTAATTAAAATAGAGCAACATAGAATTGACTCATCTATCTTTCAAATACCCAAAGATTACATTCTATTTATTATGTAAAAAATACCTTCCTCCTTTCTTTTTTCAATAGAAAAGGAACTTAATCTTAAAACGCAGACTAACTGCTAAGAATTGACGAATTATTCCATCGAAGCTATAATCTCTTCAACAGTTTTAAACGAGTTGGGTAAAAGATCGGCTGGCACCCTCCCTACGCGCTTACGAACCTGATAACGTTTGCAGGTGTTCCAACCACTTTCTCCCGCTTCGCAATATAGCCTCCGATAATTTGCAGCTGTAACTGCCATATCAACTAAAATGCCGGAATAGATAGGGCATTTTTCGAAATATTCACAACGTTCCGACATAAAAAATAATGTTTAAGGGTTAGCAAAGCAATTATTGGTAAATTTATAGTTATTTTTTTATACAATGCAAAAAATTAAATAAAAAAATCTTCATTATTATACATGTATTATGTCTTTTCCTCTTTTGAATATAGGCTTTCGATGTATAAAAAAATAATTCAAACTTGAAGAAGTAATTATTTATTATTAAAAATTGTGTTCCATAGATTTAAAGTCTGTCCTTCATTTTGTTCCATACTTAACTTATTGATAGCCCTAATTAGAGGTTCTTCGGGAGCAATGATGTTGTAATGTTCCCAAAAATCGTCGTGGTACCTACTAATCATATCAATCATAACATCGTTGGAATGAACAATCTCGTCCCTTTTAAAACGCGCATGGTTTGTTGTATCGATACGAGTTATCGCAAGTTCCGAACGCGTAGAAATGATATTATTTAAAAGGAAGAAACGACTTTTTGCTTTAAGTTTTAACTCAATAGAGGTATATTCAAGAAACCATTTCTGGTTCATAGGACGATAAAATACAGCATAGCGTGCTTCCTGTAGTTTAACTTGCGTTTTTCGAGGCACTTTTTTTACTAGCAAATGCTGAGCATACTCAATCCCAAGAGGTGTTAAACCAAATTCGGCTGCTACAAGTGCATATGTTTGATCGTCGATATAAAGAAAACCTTGATATGCTATTTCGGATAAACGTTTTAGGGGTTCGAAGCGAATTATGTAAAGATTTCTTTCATTATACTTAATTTTCCCCTCAACCCGATAAACATATTCCGACAATCCTTCGCGACTTAAGAAGACTGGCGACTCTTTAATTAAATCAATCTTCACGCAATTATAAACCCCACCCTCTAATTTTATCGACAAAGTAGAAAGAGAATTTACAGACTGGCTCCGATGACCTTTAAATATTTTTGCCTGATCATTTAATAACCAACTCGAATAAGGCGCCTTTGCAATATCTACTAAAGCTTCGATTATCGATAAATAATTTTCTTCATTTTTTATAACCTCTCTATAAAAGGCGGAATACATTGCATTTTGCTGATAATAATTTTTGTTTACATTGGCAATTACATTTTCAATTATCGTAACAGCCGAAATATTACGCACAAACACCGGTGGCAACTCTATGGGCAACTCAGCAAGAGTAATAATTAATGTTTGCTGCGTAATAGTATCGATCCTAAGCTTTTTGGGAAGATATCCAAGAAAGCTAACCACTAGGGTATCGGTTCGATAATTTGATGGTATCTTTAGCCTAAAAAATCCTTCGCTATTTGCAACAGTCGATACATCCTTATTTATTATTGATACCGAAGCAAAGGACAGGGGTTCTTGCTGAGTATTGAATATTTTTCCTGTTATTGTAATAATACTATCTTTTGAAGCAAAAACCGATTTAGCAGGTTGCGATGTTATTAGAGGAAAAAAGACCACTTGTCGGCCAAGAATATCATAACCAAGAGGAAAAGAACTTAAAATTACCTGCAATACCTCACTAAGGGTACCCTCGGTATCGACCGAGATATTCTTTCTTAACTCGGGAAGTTGAGCATTATACGAAAAATTGACTTTATAAACCGAAGATATCGTGTCAATTGCTTCTTTAAGTGTTTTGTTTTGAAGCTTTATGCGATGCTTATCATTACCGATTTGTGCAGTGGATGTAAGAGACTGCACAAATAGAAGTAAGAGCACTAAATAGAGTCCAAAACCTTTCATTTTAGCAACACCTCTTAAGGCTGAGTCTGTCTTACTAAATATAGCGTATCGTTTAATCGAGTAGTTTTCAGTATAAATGTTTTATCTATGATTTGCAGGATATCATCTAATTCGAGCTTTTCGTATGTGGCTGTTAGCTTGTTGCGAAGAATTTGCGTATCGGGAACGATTGTTTTTCCATAGGTACGACTTAAAACTCCGTAAACATATGCTAAATCTGCTTCTTTGAAAATAAATCGAGAGGTACACCATGCCAGCTGATTCCAGTCTACTGTATCGGATTTAACCATAGCTTTCGAACCAGCGGCATATATTGCTTTCTGGTTAGGAGTCAGTATCAAAGATTCATTGGTTTCAGAAGCATGAAACGAAACTCTACCCGATTGCACCAATACCTCAACATTACCTTCCCGATCCACAATAACATTAAAACGAGTTCCCAAGACTTTTATGCTAGCTGCAGGAGTATAAACTAAAAAGGGACGAAGAGGGTCGGAACTAACTGTAAAAAATGCTTCGCCTTTCATAAGTTTGACCTGCCTATAATTGCCTTTAAATTTACGTGGATACTCAATTTGAGAATTTCGGTTAAGATCGACAACAGTGCCATCGGACAAAACTATTTTCTTGGTTGTCTGAAAAGTAGAAATACGAATAGTTGATTGGTAAAGCTGCCCTATAAAAAAAGTCGACGCTATGACAAGCAAGATACTGGCGGCTGCAACATAAATAACCAATAATTTTTTGCTTTTTTTAC
>JAOAFU010000027.1 GCA_026416115.1 Bacteroidales bacterium
AGATGTGTATAAGAGACAGAGTCATAGCTTTAAATTTTTAGTATGACGTAAATATAACTTTCAAAGTTACAGAGCTCCTTACATTGATTATTTAAACAATATATCAACAAGCAAATCTTTGAGAAAAAAGCTGCATAAAGTAGTATTATTCATCAATACACCAGACAAATATCAAACAACAGCTACAAAATGGTCATTATCCTAAACAATGAAAATACGCAAATATGAAATGAGTAAAGAAAAAATATTTAAATTTGTTACCTTAGCGACATGTTGAAAACAGATAATGAGTATATGTATTATAGAAAAATCATTGGTTTTGTAATAGGACTAAATATACTTACGCTTCTATCAACCAACGGCCAAGAACTCGATATTTTTACTAAAGATCGGGTACAAAAATTTCGTATTCGTACGGTTACCCTATTTGAATACGATTATGTAAACGGTAAGCCCGAAGCTAAAGGTGTAAAGGCCGAAATAGATAGTTTCGATACCCAGGGTCAGAAAGTTCTGCAAATAAATTATCGTGAGGATGGTAGTATTATGAGTATTTCGACCTTTAAATACGACAGCAAAGGGAATAAGATCGAAATTCTTAAGCAAAGCGCTGACGATAAAGATAAATCCAAATTAATTTTAAACTATTCTCTTTCTGTGCGATACGACAGCAAGGGCAACAAATTGCTTGAAACTGGCTTTAATGGGGTAGAAGACTTTAAAAATGTATACAACTATAACCGCGAAGGAAAATTAGCCGAAGTTAACTTTTTTATACGTAAGCGGCTCGACGAAAAACGTGTTGTTGTAAGTACCGATGATCAATCGACCAACATGAAAATCCTTGACGGTTTTGGAAGCCAAAAATACATGCTTAGGTACAGTTATAATAAGGATGGTAAAGTAATTGAAGAAACACGAATCGAAAATGACAATACCATTTCACAACGAATTACTTATACATACGACAAAAACGGAATTTTGACTGGCGAAACAAAATACATTAACGAAAAATTACTTCACAAAATATCTTACGTGTATAGCCCAAAAGGCCAGCTGATAGAAATTTATAAGGAGACTCCCGAAAGTGGTCGTTTTTTAATTAGCAAATATGTTTACGACGAGAACGACCAAATTAAAGAATTTCAATGGAGGGAGGAATTGGGCAAAGATTTTTCGCGCAGCATATTCACCTACGATTCCAATGGCCTTTGTAAAACGGTCGATAGTTACTATGGCAGATTCAAACGACAGGTGCTGAGTGTTTACGTCTATACTTTTTACTAAAAAAGTTATTAAGCGCAGGATATACGAATAAATAAACTCGAATACATTGGAAATTTTTCACTTCAGTGAATTGCGAAAAGGGATATTTAACAAACCAGTAGTTACAGTAGGTATTTTTGATGGGGTACACCAAGGACACGTAAGTCTTCTCAATCAGTTAAAAAATATTTCAACTCGAGAGTCGTCCGATGCTATTGTGGTAACGCTATGGCCACATCCGCGGATGGTCCTTTATCCCGATAAACCCATTAAACTTTTAACAACGCTCGATGAAAAGCTTACTCTTCTCGAAAAAAATAACATTAAAAAAGTAGTCGTAATAGATTTTGATCGACAATTTGCAAGCATATCTGCCCAGGACTTTATACGCAATGGTTTGGTGGGTACGCTAAATTTGTCGTATCTTTTGTTGGGTTACGACAACCATTTTGGACATAACAAGGAAGGGAAAGTAGATGTCGTAAAACAAGAAGCCGAGAAATGGGGGTTTAAGGTCGTTCATCTGGCACCCGTTTTTTCTGGCGAAGAGGTTATTAGTTCAACCAACATAAGGTTATATCTCGAACTAGGTAACATTGAGATGGCCAACGAATTACTGGGCTATCAATTTTTTATAAAAGGTAAAGTAATCTTGGGTAAACAATTAGGACGTACGCTCAACTTCCCCACGGCAAACCTACAGGTTGAGACCTACAAAATGTTGCCTCGAATTGGAGTATATGCAGTTTGGGTTCAAGTGGATACTAAAACTTATCCAGGAATGATGAACATTGGCTTCAGACCCACTATCAACCCCATCATCAAAGAAAAAACTCTTGAAGTGCATTTGCTAAATTTCGAAGGTAATCTTTACGAAAAGGAGATTACAGTTTCGTTTGTAAAACGGATTAGGGACGAAATTAAATTTTCGGGGATTGAAGAGCTTAAACAACAGCTTCAGCGCGACCGCGACATGGTACTAAAACTTTTAACCTAATGACTAACCCCTACCCTCCTAATTTTAACATTCAACCCGCCCATCAAACTGCATCACGATTTTTGTAAACATACATAATTGTATGGTACCTAAAAACAAGATACCATGATTATTTATATATATTTGAATACAATTGGATTAGAATCTTTGCTGTTAATATCTTTGAAATCAAATAAGCTATACACGAATAATAAAAGAGTCAGTCAAACAATTCAGAAGCATCAACCAATGAAAACCAAACAATCGGGGTGTTTAATTTGTGGAGCCGATTTGGTGTATAAATCGGCTATTGAAGAAAAAAATTGTTTCATTTGCCTGCAGCCTAACAATTCGAATGCTGAATGCGTTAATGGACACTATGTATGTGATACTTGTCATTCATCAGATGCCATTAAGGTAATTAAATCGTTATGTCTAAATTACTCGAGTAAAGATCCCATACAATTAGCGATGTCCATAATGGATTCGCCAGCTATAAAAATGCATGGACCTGAGCATCATTTTCTTGTGCCTGCAGTTTTGTTAACTACCTATTTTAACACAATTGACAAACATAATCTTTTGCCCGAAAAAATTGCTATTGCCGAAGAAAGAGCTAAGGCTGTTCTGGGCGGATTTTGCGGGTTTTATGGCAATTGCGGTGCAGGAGTTGGTACTGGCATTTATATGAGCATTGTCACAGGAGCCACGCCTTTGTCCATAAGAGAATGGAAACTTAGCAACCTGATGACCGCAAATAGTTTAAGGATGATTGCCGAAGCGGGTGGACCCAGATGCTGCAAACGCGACACATTTATAGCTATTTTAGAAGCCATCGATTTTACTGAAACTCATCTGAATGTAAAAATGCAAAAGAGTGAAAATATTCGTTGCAGATACTTCGACAACAATAAACAATGTCTATTTTCGGAATGTATGTTTTATACAACATAATGATTTTTAATATTTTATTTATTATAATTGAATCGTTTTTCATACAACCTTTTACCAAAAATTAAAAACTAAAATGTCATGAACACCAAAACTTCCTATCTGATAGTGCTATTACTATTTTCAATTTTATCATGTAATAAAGAGAAATACGAAGGTACCAACTCTGCTATTACGCTTACCGGCCGATTTGATGTACATAAAAAAAGTTCATTAACAAACACAACTTCTTCAATCACTCAAGCAAGCAAAGTCATTGTTTTTGATATCCATGGCAACCGATGGGAATCAAATGTAATCGATGGTTTCTTTTCAGTATCGACAAAAAAAGATAACCCTGTTGGGCTTATCTTTGCAGACAATGATTATCGCTTTCTCGGTTATCTAACTCTGAATAAAGGATTTGAAGCAATCCCGCTCAACTTTCTCAACGACACTGTAGCTCAGATCGATTTGGGTTTGCTTAAAGATTCTATTTCGTCAGTAGTGCCTTCCAATGACTTTGTTTTTTCAAAGTTCAATATGACACCCGAAATTGTCAAGTCTTATGCACAAGCATGTATAAATTTTTCAAAGCTTATTCAAAATCCCGATGTCAACCGCAACGGAAAAATTGACCTCTACGAAAATAAATTTTACTTTATTTCATTTTTATATTTTGTCGATGGTGGAACCTTTTCCGACACTTTAATGCCACAACGAAGTCCAAATATTTCGTTTACCAATTTTCGTATACTTTTTCATACAAAAGATCCTAATGCCCCTCAGCAAATCTCATTCATTCTCTCCGATGGTACGAATATTAACAGCGAAGACAGACATCCTGCAAAGTCGGATAAAGAAAACACTATCTTTTTTTCCGAACTGCTTGATATGACGAAACTCAATAACAGTACATGCAAAGTTCTGTACAACAACGACACCTTATACTTTGATATTCCAAATCAATCTTCAACGCTTAATAACTTAACCTACCTATACCCTTCTTTTACTTTCAATAATCAAAAACAACTTACTGAAATTTCATGGGAGTATTATTGTGGAAATACCACCACAATTAACCATGAGGCGTGGAGAATAATTAATAACGTAATAATTCAGATTGGCGGACTCAATTATAGTAATCGTCTATACGATTCGCCACAATATACGTCGGATGTAAAAAACACTAAACTCCCATCTCCTATAGATATTGATCAAATTGGCGTGATTTATACAACATATTACGATAATTTCGGAAACAATACTGTAATCTCCTTTAAAAATAAGAAAACGTTATAAGAATAACATGAATAAAAAATAAAATTTAGTAGAAACGCAATACATAGAGTCTCTACTAAGAATAAATTATTATATATATGTTATTTTTTACATTATTACCCTCAGGCATTGAGGGTCTGAAATTTAGCTTAAGATTGAATAATAATATTTTTAATTCGATTGCTTTACATAAGGCGTATAATTTGTCCACCAATTTGCACCTAAATTAGGTTTGGGATCACCCGGATTAGTTTTATGTAAATAAAGATAATTTCCTTCAATATGCCAAACAATATGCATATTGTCAGGTGTCTTGAACATATTTTCATTTTCATAAACTTTTTCAATTTTTTCGTCATAGACGATCACCTGTGAACCACAAACTTCATTGAAAGTATAATCATACTTTCGAAAGGTATAGGTTTGAGTACAAACTTTAAGTATCTTTTGTGACCAACTACCAAGCAATTCATTGGGTAAAGCAGGACCCTTTTCTTTTTCGCACGATACTAGTATTTGTACTGCATAAACAGTACACAGCACAAATAAAAATTTCTTTATATTTCTCATATCTTTTTTTCAAATTAAATATTAATAGAGTTGTTCCGAATTATTAAATCTTATTTCCCCATAATCTTTAACTATCTTTTCTTTCAAAGCCATATACTCTTTTTCTGATAGGTATTCTGTTTTCTTTATTTGTCCCTTTTGATCGAGTTCGATTTTACGATACAATGGTATATCATCATGATTAGCTAAGCTTGGGTCAATTAAAGGTATTCCTTCAATAATGTATGACGATTCGCCAAAAACATATGGAAAATAAAAGAACTTTGAATATATAACACCATCAAGTAATGCCACGCATCCAGGGACACTTTCTATTGCTCTATCTAGTGCTTCTTTCAAATGAGCTACACCAGTAGGAATAAAAATAATGATATACATTTTATCCTCACCCGTAACGCGTGTTTTTCCTCTAATAAAAGTTGAACTTTTTGACATATCAATGTTCTTAGAAGAAACTACTGTAAAATCCAGCACTCGGCTTGTACAACCATTCATTAGCATTAACAGTAAAAACATCATTGATAGTTTAGAGCTTCTCTTTTTCATCGCTGTATTCATTTAAGTTAGTTCTTACTCTTTTGGCTTTTCAGAATCCGCCCCGTTTTTGCAGTGGTTTCTGGACTCCACTTAATAGAATTATTATTTTGTTTTACTTAATATTAAATTTTTAATATATACCGTACAAAGGACAACCCTCGAACTGACAAGAACAATAAAAGCCAACACAAGTACAAGAATCGCCTTGACACGAACAAAAGTTACCTTCACAAGAACACACATTGCTCTGACATGAACAATAGTATATCGAACAGCCAGGATTATTATAATTCTCGGGAACAACATATGTGTATATGAAATCTTCTCCTCCAATTCCATCCTTATTTCCATCTATGGGACAATTGTGAATTGATTTTGCACTACCATCAATTTTTATCTGATAAGTTTGCCCTGGTTCTAATAATAAAGGATCATTCACACCATAGGGTCCAGCAATATACATCATGTAGAGAGCAGAATAAAAGCCGCAATCGGATGAGCATGTAACTGAAAAAGGTACTGAGGGTGAAATAGAAACAGCATTCTTCAAGGAATATTCATCCATTACATCATCAAAATAAACCTCAAAACGTTTGACCCAAGTATCTTCCGAACCAATATTTGTTTTTATATATGGCTCATGAATTGAAAAGGTGGGATATGCATTATAGTTTTCTGGCACTTTAAATTCAAAAACAAAGTCATCACCAGCTTTTCCATCGTCATTTCCATCTAAATATTTTCCTGTAACTGAACGGATAGTCCCCTTAATAATCAAAGAGTAATTTTTTCCAGGTGTAAAAAAAATTCTTGACATGGTTCCTCCTTTACCATGTATTAAGATACCTTTTGCTATGTTCGAATAATAATTTTCTTCAGAATCATAAATAGGGTATGCTTCAAAATCAACATCGGGATAAAATGAGACCGATCCTTGTATCGAGGAAGCATCTATATCTTCAGAAAATGTGATTACAAACTCATTATCTTCCGACTGTTCACTAGTTACCTTAGGCCAATTGGGAAGTTGACATTTCTTTACAACAATACGAGGCGCATTTGTTTTATCTTCTCCTCCAAAAATACCCTCACTACATGCTTCAAACAATGCAGGACCAATTGCATAGAGTACACCAAACTTAGCAGTTGCCTTTAAAAATTCTCTTCTTTTCTGATACGCTAAAATGCCAGTCAAACCCACCCTTTTACTTTTATCCAAATAAGTTATGTCAGCTACTTCAAGAATATCAGGACGTAAATCTTGTACTTCCATATGATATAGGTTTTAAGGTTATTTTTTTCTTGTTAAACTCTCTCAATAATTGGTATTTGATAAGATTTTTATTAACAAAGCAACGATATGGATTTCTAATTTTTCCAATGCTTTCAGAATCTGGAGCTTTAGCCAAACAGTCGCCTCCACAATGCCATTTAGCGAAGCACAATTTGCAGTCTTCAAATGATGAAACTCTCATCGAAGCAAGATTTCTATATTTATCTAGATCAAATTGAAAACATTTGGATTCATTATTGTAATATCCATAGAAGAAAACTTTGGATCTTTTATCTGACCTTCTTGTAACCTCGAGACATGCCGTAACATCGCCCTCGGGTGTTATAAAAAAATTTGACCCTGCAGTACCGCAAAACCGATTGGTAAGTTGAAGTTTGCTTCCCGAATATTGAAGAGGTTTATTATGTTTTTCCATAACTTGGTAACATCGAACAACTTCTTCAATAAAATTTTCGGGCAACATAGGCTGACATGAAGTCGTAACACATCGCCCACACTCGTGTAATGGTTCTATTATGATAGAAGTTGGATTGAATTGTTGACACAGAAATTCAACATCTTTATCCAAACGGTTCTTATGATGCGATGAAACTGTTATTCTTATCGAATAACGTTTTTTATATCTGCTAAGAAGTTTTAAATTCCTTTCGAGTACAGGAAAAGAAGGCTTACCATTATGTAAAGGTCGTTGTAAATTTTGAATATCTGGCTTTCCGTCGGCAGAAACAAGAATACTTTCAAAGTTGTCAATTATATCCATCATCGTTTCTTCTCCGCATATTGCATTTGTGCATATTCCAAAACGTACCGATAGGTTATTGTTTGCTGCTACTTCTTTAGCATAATTTATAACCGACATAACTAACGACCAATTTTGTGTTGGTTCGCCACCTCCGTGAAAAAAAACATCGATCTGTTTTTTCGACTGTTCCAAGGCATTTTTTACCAGCAAATCAACAGCTCTGTATGCAATCTCCTCGGACAGGTCTGAGCCTTTTATCTCCGAATTATTAAAACAATACAAGCATTTTAAATTGCATCTGTTTGTAGGTATAAGAGTTACTCCCGTTGGCATGGGACGATCATAAGTAAATGGCCCAGGATCTTTATCGGGTTCTCCGTTTACTACACCTGCCTGTTCTAGTATAGTTAAAAATTTAATGTGATTTCGATTTTTTGTTTCTATAACTTTTTTACTTTTAAAATGCTCTAGAAAAAATTCTGTATCCTTATTTCCTTTTATAATTAATGACTTTATTGGAAAATATACATAACAACAATCCTTGTTATGCGAGTCAGGAATTATTAAAAATTCAGATGTGAGCTCAAACTTTTTCATATAGCATCAGACATTGTTTTTTTAGCTTAGTTTTAATACTATTTATTCTCTACCTGTGTATCTGAAGGTTAAAATGAAACTGTTCTCAAATAATCATATTTTTTCAATCAATTTATTTGAAAATCAGCCCCAATCAGAGCAACAAGAGCTTTCAAGTGTGTCATTTCTTACCGCTATTGTTTAACAATCAGGTTCTGGCTTACTATTCGCTGGTTAAATGCTGTTCGAACAATATAGGTCCCTCTTGGTAATCCTTCACCATTCCAGGTTAAGGAATATTTTCCAGTTGCTTTATAAGCTCTCACGATAGTGGTAAGCAATTTGCCATACAGATCGTAGATATTAATTTCGACTATAGCCGGATAATCGGTTCTATACTGTATGGTT
>JAOAFU010000120.1 GCA_026416115.1 Bacteroidales bacterium
AACTCTTACACCGAGTTAATTTTCATCACATATTCTTCAAATTTCTCATTGGGTACCAACGATCGATTTTTTATTTTAGTTTTATATGTGTAGATGGTATTTACCGAGTATTGTAATATATTGGCTATTTTCTCATTATCGCTAATCCCCATTCGTATGAGGGCAAAAATTCGTAAATCTGTATTTAAAAGCTCGTTTTCTTTCAAAACTATGCGATGTTCTTCCTTCAGAAGTTTGTTGAATTCGACAACAAAATCGGGGAAAAGTTTAAGAAATACCATGTCGAAGTTCCGGTAAAGTTCTTCCTTTTCTTTTTTCAAATCGACATTTGAAAGCATGTTTTTCAATTCTTCTACTTTACCAGCTACAAGTTTGCGGTGAACATCTTTTTGAAATTTTTCCAGCTTGTCGATATATTCCGACGTAACATTGAAATAATATCCTATGTATTCATCTTTAATTTTGTTGGCTTCCTGAAGCTTGGAGTTGATTTGGGTCAATGATTGATATGCTTGTTGAATTTGTTGTTGCGCCCTACGCAATCGCTTCATCTGGGTAAAAATGATGATTAGAAAGGTTAGAGCTATTAGCGAAAGTATTGAAACAGCAATGGCATATCCTGTAATGATACGTTTTTGTCGTTCAACGGTATTTAGTTTTTCACCTTCGATAATAGGAAGAATACTTGCTATTTCGATTTTACGATGTCGTGCATTATAATACGAGGCATCATCAAGAGCAATTTTAATGTAGCGATAGGCGGTTTTTACGTCTCCCTTCTCATAAAGCAACTGGGAGAGATTACGAAGTGCTACGGTTTCTTTGGTAGATGATTTAATATCGGCTATGGCTGCTTTAATTAGCATTTCCATTGCATTTTCTGTTTCTTTGAGTTGCAGATGAACATACGCCAAACTCGATGCAGCAATTGCAAAGGCATGTTCATCGAGCGAAAACCGTTGTATGGCATATCTAAAAACCCTCTTCGCTTGTTCGTATTGTCTCATTTTCATCTGCTTAAGTCCTTCGTACATCCAGTAGTCGCTCGAATTTTTATTGCTTAGCTCGCATGCTTTTGCCTGATATCGATTGCCTACCTGTAAATAATATTCTGAGTAATATCCATCCTTGTTATAGTCGGCCAAATCGTAATAGGCTCTGGCTAAAGTAGCATAATATTGTCCCAATTGCTCGCTTTTGAGCGTCTGTATGTCGATGGTTTGAAGTGTATCTATAGCTTCTTTAAATAATCCCGACGATAAAAGGACAAAACCCAACTTAATTTTGCTAATAGCTATCCTATCAGGTCGTCCCATGGCTCTCGAGAGTCGATAAAGTTGAAGCGTATAATGAAATGCCGAGTCGTAATTAAATGATTCGTATTGTTCCTGCAATTGAAAGTATAAATGATATCTCGATTCTTGATTAGCTTCGTTCTGCAGCGATTGTTTTAACTGAAAAATTCGATTTAGCTTCTGCTGGTAATAGTAATCGCGTTTTAAAATAGTTTGTTCCAGTTCATTCAACAGTGAGTCGGTGTTTACTCCCTCCGATTTTGCCGGCAATGCAAATGATACGATTAAAAGATAAAGAATAATCTGGCAAAACTTGTTTACCGAAATCAAAATTCGTGGTGCTGGGTACATATTCCTTTAACGAATAAAAAGTTAACTGTAATTATTTCTAATTAATGACAAAAGGATTTTTTCAATTAGTGCTGTTTCGAGTTCAAATATATTATGTTTTATACTTGTGACGATAAAATAATTCCGTTTATCTTAAAGAAAAATTTTACTTCTTTTTCTCCCATACCTGCAATTGGTTAATTTTCTCTCCGTCGATTGTAATTTTTACAGCAGTTTGCATAACATGGATACCTTCTTTTCCCGAAGCACCTGGATTGATATGAAGCAAATCAAGCTCCTTATCGTATATTACACGTAGAATATGGGAATGGCCACATACGAATATTTTAGGTTTTAACTCGGAAAGTTTTTCTTTTATGCCAACTGCATAATATCTTGGATAACCACCAATATGGGTCATGAAAACCTTTAAACTCTCACAATTAAAAAAAGTACTATTTGGATATTGTTTTCTAATTTCCTGGCCATCAATATTTCCATAAACTGCACGAACAACCTTAAAGTTGTTTTGGAGCTTGTTCAGCACTTCAATGTTCCCAATATCTCCAGCATGCCAGACCTCATCACACCCCGCAAAAAAATGTAAAACTTCCTCGGGTAAATAACCGTGTGTATCCGAGAGAATTCCAATATGCAGCATCTTTTTTTAGACAAAGATAGAAAAGGTTTACTTTTCTGTCTATTTGGTAGTAGATTTTTGTAATAATTAGATTCAACAATTTGAATGTAATAACTTTAAAAAAATACTTAACGTATTTCTTACGCTAAGTTTTGGAAACTATAAAACATTGACTTACTTTTACAAAAAAAATAATCTATGAGTCTTAGGCTTAATCCACACGTTTCGGTCGACTGTGTGATCTTTGGTTTC
Organism: Bacteroidales bacterium; assembly: GCA_026416115.1. Classification (GTDB taxonomy): domain Bacteria; phylum Bacteroidota; class Bacteroidia; order Bacteroidales; family DTGW01; genus JAKPGM01. Next base: position 2,518 of record JAOAFU010000120.1, read on the forward strand.
GATGGCCAAAGCCTCAAGGTATTATTAATCGACCGAAATTATGGTATGTCGGCCGAGAGTCTTAGCGCACCTCAAACATTAAAGTTACCCGGAAGTATGGTTTACGACGATGAGGATGTTGATACAGCAGCCATACGTGTTCTTAAAGAACTTACGGGATTGGAAAATATTTTTCTTAAGCAGTTTCATGTTTTTGGATCACCCGACCGTTTAAAAAAGGTTGAAGATTTGAACTGGTTACAAGCCGAAACCCACATGAAAATTAAGCGAGTTGTTACCATTGCGTATTATTCGCTTATAAAAATTCACAAAACAACACCTACCGATGGGAGGGTAGTTTGGCTTGATGCAATGAATTTGCCAGAACTTGCTTTCGATCATAATCAGATTGTTCAAGTAGGTCTTCAAACTCTCCAGAAAGAAATTCAACACGAACCCATTGAATTGTTTGAGCTATTACCCCGAAAATTTACCATTCGCCAGTTACAAACTTTATACGAACTTATTCTTGGTAAGAAGCTCGATAATCGTAACTTTAGAAAAAGTATCTCCAAGAGTGGCTATATTGTTCCCGTAAACGAAAAAGAGAAAAATGTAGCACACAAACCAGCACAGTATTATCGTTTTAGCCATAGTAGATATTTAAAAGTCAAAAATTATAGTTAAAAAAATTTGGTGTATGTATTTGTTAGGATATGATATTGGAAGTTCGTCGGTAAAGGCAAGTTTATTTAATACCGAAAATGGTCAGGTAGTTGCCTCCTCTTTTTATCCCAAAACCGAAATGTCGATGATAGCGGTTAAACCGGGTTGGGCAGAACAGGAACCCGACGAGTGGTGGAAAAACTTGGTTCTTGTAACTAAGGAAATCATGCAAAAGGCCAATATAAATGCGAAAGAAATTAAAGGTATTGGCATTTCATATCAAATGCATGGTTTAGTCCTTGTTGATAAAAATAAAAATGTATTACGCCCATCCATAATATGGTGCGATAGTCGGGCTGTCCCTTATGGCGAAAAAGCATTCGCTGATCTTGGAGCAGAAAAATGTTTATCTCACTTACTTAATTCTCCAGGCAATTTTACAGCTGCTAAACTTAAGTGGGTGAAAGAAAACGAACCAGAAATTTTCAAGCAGATATTTAAAATTATGCTTCCTGGAGACTATATTGCCATGCGATTAACCGACAGGATTTGTACCACTGCCTCTGGCCTCTCCGAGGGTATTCTTTGGGATTTTTCAACAAATTCTCTTGCTACATTTTTAATGGATTATTTTGGTTTTCCCTCAGAATTTATTCCCGAAATTGTTCCAACATTCTCAGTTCAAGGTGAACTTACGCAAAAAGCTGCTGAAGAACTTGGCTTAGTGGCAGGTATACCTATAGCTTATCGTGCAGGCGATCAACCCAATAACGCTTTCTCACTCAATGTGCTTAATCCTGGCGAAATAGCAGCTACGGCCGGAACATCAGGTGTAGTTTATGGGGTAAGCGAAGAAATCAAATACGATTCATATTCGCGAGTAAATACTTTTGCACATGTTAACCACAACGATAAACAGAATCGATTAGGAGTACTTTTATGCATAAATGGTACAGGTATTTTAAATTCCTGGATTAAACGTAATACTGGCCTTACTGAAAAAAGCTACGACGATATGAACCGAATGGCTGCCGAAATTCAACCCGGTAGCAATGGCTTGCTTGTATTACCCTTTGGTAATGGTGCCGAACGTATGTTAAGAAATAAAGATATTGGTTGCCATATTGGTCAAATTAATTTCAATTTACATAGCCAATCTCACCTTGTCAGAGCAGCACAGGAAGGAATTGTCTATGCTTTCAATTATGGAATTGAGATTATGAAAGGAATAGGTATTTCTACAACGGTAATTCGAGCAGGTAAAGCTAATATGTTCTTAAGTCCAATATTTACATCAACATTAGCTGCAATTACTGGTGCAACTATCGAACTATACAACACCGATGGTTCTGTCGGCGCAGCTCGTGGAGCTGGTGTAGGAACAGGATTATTTAAATCTTTTAGCGATGCCTTTATTGGTCTTAACAAGATAGATTCCATAACTCCCGATAATAAAATTAAACCATTAATTGAAAAAACATATCAAGAGTGGTTAAAGTATTTAAACTCATTTATCTAATAAACAATTTGTGGGATCTAACATTTATTTTTAGTAATTCTGTAAATGGTATTCTTAAAATTGCTTATAGAAAAAATTAAGTATGATAAATAAAAGCTATAAGGCAATAATTATTTGGGTGGTATGCACTGCGACATGCCTTAACCTTTCTGTTGGTATTTATGCCAACAATGGATGCAATGTTCCCGACTCGCTCAAAGGCACATTCTGGGATCCCAACCTTAATATCGACATCAGGGTAAACGATCTGGTAAGCAGGCTTACGCTTGAAGAAAAGGTAAAGCAATTGGTGTATAACGCTCCTGCTATTGAAAGGTTAGGTATACCCGAATACAACTGGTGGAACGAATGTTTACATGGTGTAGCACGAAATGGAAGAGCAACGGTTTTTCCGCAGGCCATTGGAATGGCTGCAACATTCGACGATAGTTTGATTTATCGTATAGCCTCAGCTATTGCCGATGAAGCTCGTGCTAAATTTAATGCAGCTATAGCAATAGGAAACCGCGGACAATATTCGGGATTAACATTTTGGACACCAAATATTAATATCTTCAGAGATCCTCGATGGGGAAGAGGACAGGAAACTTATGGCGAGGACCCCTATTTAACTAGTCGCATAGGTGTTGCATTTGTAAAGGGTTTACAAGGTAATAATCCTCGATATTTAAAAGCAGCTGCATGTGCAAAGCACTATGTAGTTCATAGTGGACCCGAAGCATTACGCCACGAATTTAATGCCGTACCTACCAAAAAAGATTTTATCGAAACCTATACTCCTGCTTTCGAAGCTCTCGCCAAAGAAGCTAAAGTAGAAGGGTTTATGTGTGCTTACAATCGAACATTCAACGAACCTTGCTGCGGTAGTAAATATCTGTTAACCGACCTCTTAAGAAATCAATGGGGCTTCGACGGGTACATTACATCCGATTGCTGGGCAATAGTCGATTTTTATCAAGGTCATAAAGTTGTTGAAACTCCTGAAGAAGCTGCAGCTATGGCTTTAAAAGCTGGTGTTGAGTTAGATTGCGGTAATGTTTTTTACCCTCATCTTATCACTGCAATAGAAAAAGGATTACTTACCGAATCGGAAGTTGATGCCCGTTTAAAACATTTACTTCGAACACGTTTTAAACTAGGTCTTTTTGATCCACCTGCCTGTAATCCGTATAATCAGGTGTCGGAGGATGTTATAAACTCGCCTCAACATAAAGCTCTAGCACTCGAAGCTGCCGAAAAAAGCATCGTTCTCCTTAAAAATGCTAATCATGTCCTACCTTTACCGAAAGACATAAAATATCTCTACGTCTTGGGACCCAATGCTAACACATCAGAGGTGCTAATCGGTAATTACTATGGTCAAAGTGGAGATATGTCGCCTATATTGGCCGGCATAACTGCAAAAGTTAATGCAGGAACAAAAATACAGTACAAATATGCTTTCTTGCCCGATAGAAAAAATATAAATTCGATGGATTGGGTTTTAGGCGATTTGCCAGAGGTCGATGCTGCAATTTGTGTAATGGGTATAAGTGGACTTTTCGAAGGAGAGGAGGGAGAATCGATAGCCTCACCTACAAAGGGCGATCGACTCGATTATAGCATACCCCATGTACAAATTGAATATTTAAAGAAAGTAAGAAATGCACTTAAAAATAAACCCCTAATTCTCGTTTTGACAGCTGGTAGTCCTATCGACATGACCGAAATTGAACCATTAGCCGATGCTATTCTTTATGCTTGGTATCCAGGTGAACAAGGTGGATATGCCGTTGGAAATATTATTTTTGGTGATGCTGTACCATCCGGACGACTACCTATCACCTTTCCTAAGTCGTTCGACCAATTACCTCCATACGAAGATTATTCAATGGAAGGTAGAACCTATAAGTACATGAAGTCAGAGCCAATGTATCCGTTTGGTTTTGGATTATCATACTCAACTTTTAAATATTCCGATATTACTACCAACTCAAAAAAGTACAAGTCGAGAGATAATATTAAAATTTCGGTAAAAGTTAAAAATATGGGTCAATTTCCTGCCGAGGAGGTTGTACAATTGTATTTTTCGGTTCCAAGCGCGAAGTTCCGAACGCCCCAATTCGATCTCAAACAATTTAGGAGGGTAAAACTCCAGCCTCAGGAAGAATGTAAGGTTGAGTTTGACATACCCATCGAAAAACTTTATAGTATCGATGATCAGGGTAACAAAATTTTGCTAAAAGGACAATATAAGCTGTTTGTTGGGGGCGCCTGCCCACTTGCTCGTTCAATTGAGTTGGGTGCTTCACAATGGGTAGAGAGTTCTGTAATTATTCAATAATTCACAATTTAAAAATAAATGTTATGGAAGTTTTAGTTGGAAACAAAGAGTATTTTAAAGGAATTGGGAAGATAAAGTACGAGGGAAGGGAATCATCCAATCCTCTGGCTTTTAAGTTTTATGATGAAAATAAGGTAGTAGCTGGCAAAACAATGAAAGAACATTTACGTTTTGCTATGGCATACTGGCACACACTGTGTGGCTCTGGCGCAGATCCATTTGGTTCTGCTACTAAGAATTTTCCCTGGAACGAAGGTGGCGATCCTATCTCGAGGGCTAAAAATAAAATGGATGCAGCCTTCGAATTCATGACCAAAATTGGAATTCCATTCTACTGCTTTCACGATTTCGACTTAGTGGAAGAAGCCGACTCAGTTATTGAATCGGAAAAACGTCTTCGTGCTATTGTCGATTTTGCTAAGGAAAAACAAAAAGCTTCGGGAGTAAAACTTTTATGGGGAACTGCAAATTTGTTTTCTCATCCTCGGTATATGAACGGAGCCGCAACAAACCCCGATTTCAGCGTAGTAACATTTGCAGGTGCTCAGGTTAAAAATGCAATTGATGCTACTATTGAACTTGGAGGCGAAAATTATGTATTTTGGGGTGGGAGAGAAGGTTATAGCACTCTTCTCAACACAAACATGAAACGCGAACTCGAACATATGGCTCGTTTTCTAACGATGGCTCGAGACTATGCACGCAAACAGGGATGGAAAGGTACCTTCTTGGTTGAACCTAAACCCATGGAACCATCAAAACATCAATACGATTTCGATGCTGCAACAGTCATCGGTTTTTTACGTCATTTTGGTCTCGATAAAGATTTCAAACTTAACATCGAAGTAAATCATGCCAACTTAGCTTTGCATACCTTCCAGCACGAACTTCAGGTAGCTGCCGATGCTGGTATGTTGGGCAGTATCGATGCTAATCGCGGCGATTATCAGAATGGCTGGGATACCGACGAGTTTCCGATTAATATCTACGAAATTACCGAAGCAATGTTGGTTATTCTCGAAGCAGGTGGCTTTACTACTGGTGGTATCAACTTCGATGCTAAAACACGTCGTAATTCAACCGATCTCGAGGACATTTTCATCGGCCATATTAATGGTATGGATACTTTTGCACGTGCATTAATTGTAGCTAACGATATTCTCACCAAATCACCTTACAAAAAACTTCGTGCCGAACGATACGCTTCTTTCGATTCGGGTAAGGGTGCAGAATTTGAACAAGGAAAACTTACTCTCGCCGATTTACGAGATATTGCAGCTAACAGCAGTGAACCAAAACAAATAAGCGGAAAACAAGAACTATTTGAAAATATCATTAATCAGTATATCTGATAATGCATATATCCAACGTATAAAGCAGAGCCATTGTCTAACTTATTGCAATGGCTCTGTTTTTTAATCGATATCCATAAAAGTTATCCAAAAAAAATGTAATATTGTCTCGAACTACAACTAATAAATCGTAAACTATGGCATTTATAAACACCACTTCATCATCAGAAGTAAGCAGCTATAGTAAAGGCAGTATGCTTTATATTACCATGCTTACTTTAGTAGCTACTCTTGGAGGTTTGCTTTTCGGTTACGACACTGCAGTTGTCAATGGTGCCGAAAAGTCGCTTGTTGAACTGTTTATTTATAAAGAGCAAGCAGGTTCTTATATCTATCCTCCCGACATTATGACAGTTATTTCGCAGTACAAACTGCTAATGACTGCAGTGATTTATTTGGTTTTCCTGGTTATATCAGGACAAATAATAAAGTTACTTGGTAACAAGAAAGGTTTTACCATTAGTGGGTTAATTATCGTAGCTGTCAGTATCTGGGCTTATTTTTTTATGTCGAAGCCCATTCCTACACCCGATCAAACGGTAGAACTCAAGGACACGGTCGATGCTGTGAAAGGATTTGTTATTGCAAGTGCCCTAATAGGTTGTGTAATTGGTGGCGCTTTAGCAGGATTTATATCTAAAACTTTTGGTCGTAAAAACGGATTAATTATTGCTGCTATCGCATTCTTGGTTTCTGCTATTGGAACATGGAAACCTGAGGCATTCAATTTTACAGGACTTCATACCGTATATTCGTTTGTTATTTATCGCATAATTGCAGGAATAGGAGTAGGTATAGCTTCTATGATTTCGCCCATGTATATTGCCGAAATTGCTCCTGCCAATATTCGTGGTCGTCTGGTCTCGTACAACCAGTTTGCTATCATTTTTGGGATGCTCGTTATATACTTTGTCAACTATTTTATCGCTCGTCAGGGCGATGAACAATGGCTTATAACCGATGGTTGGCGATGGATGTTTTTCTCAGGTGTTATTCCTTCGGCATTATTTTTAATCCTATTGTTTTTTGTTCCTGAAACACCACGTTATCTTGTTCTCAAAGATAAAGAAGATAAAGCTCTTGCAGTATTAACCCGAATAGCGGGAAAAAACGATGCAAACAAAATTCTTGGCGAGATTAAAGAAACACTTCACGAACACAATGCACCCTGGCTCTCTTATGGTTTTATGGTCATTTTCATTGGCATCATGCTTTCGGTATTCCAGCAATTTGTTGGTATTAACGTAGTATTATATTACGCTGGTAATATTTTCCGCAATATGGGAGCCTCGACCGATGCTTCATTGTTGCAAACTATCATTGTTGGTGCCATAAATCTTTTATTCACAGTAGTAGCCATTCTCACCGTCGATAAATTTGGCCGCAAACCTCTTATGATTATAGGTTCGATTGGAATGGCAATTAGTATGTTTGCTCTTGGATTTACTTTTTATCTTGGAGGAACAGAGCTTTCTTCAACCTCAAGCTTTATGGCTCTGATTTTTATGCTTACCTATGTTGCGGCGTTTGCAATGAGCTGGGGGCCGGTTTGTTGGGTTTTGCTCTCCGAAATATTCCCCAACAGCATTCGTGGGGCTATGTCAATAGCCGTTGCTGCTCAATGGATTGCTAACTGGATCGTTTCTCTTACTTTTCCTATGCTCAACGACAATGTATGGCTTGTTGAAAAGTTTAATCACGGTTTTTCGTACTGGATATACGGATTGATGGGTATCCTGTCGGCTTTGTTTATGTGGAAATTTGTTCCCGAAACAAAAGGAAAATCGCTCGAAGAAATTGAAAAACTCTGGAAAAAATAAAAACCATTAAATAAAAAAGACCACTAACAGACATAAAGTTGGTAATAGTTAGTGGTCTTTTTTATTTTTTACCAAGCTTATAAAGCTAAGTATACAATTGTATCAAACTCGATCCAAAATCTTTACCTGTTCAGCAATTTTAGCATAGGTGTTATCGCTTACTTTAACTAAGGGTAATCGTACATGTGCTGTAGTTAATTTCTTTATTTCTAAGGTTGCTTTTATTCCTGCAGGGTTACCCTCTACAAACAAGAGGTTTATTATGGCCATTAATAAATAATGAATTTTTCGAGCCTCTTCTAGTTTTCCAGCTAAAGCTAACCTTATCAATTCCGACATTTGAGCAGGATAAGCATTAGCGACAACCGAAATAACCCCTTTACCACCCAATAATACAATGGGCAATGCCAATAAATCGTCACCCGATATGACTTCGAAATTCTCAGGTCTTCCTTTGATAATTTCCATAATCTGTCCCAAATTACCCGATGCTTCCTTAATAGCTATAATATTTTTAAAATCATGGGCAAGCCTTAGCGTGGTATCGGCACACATATTGGTCCCAGTACGCCCTGGAATATTATACAGAATAATAGGAAGTGAAGATACAGAGGCAATGGCTTTATAGTGCTCGTATAAACCATTCTGTGTAGGCTTGTTGTAATATGGCGAGACCGATAAAATACCGTCAATTCCAGTAAAATCGTATTGCTTTATTTTGTTTATTATGTCCTGAGTATTGTTCCCTCCAATTCCTACCACAACAGGCACTTTGCCATTTACCGTTTCAAGAACAGTATCAACTACTGCACGTTTTTCATCGTTCGAGAGTGTAACCGATTCTCCAGTTGTACCTAATACTACAATATAATCGACCTTATTCTCAACCTGAAAGGACACCAGATTCCTTAATGCTGTAAAATCAATGCTGTCGTCGTAGCGAAATGGTGTAACAATAGCTACTCCTGTCCCTGAAAATTTGAATTTACTGTTTGCCATTATAATTCAATTTTTGTTTCATTAGTGTTTGTATCTAGGATTAATGTATTTTACCTGCAAAAAGTGGAATATAATATTTAATTCCTTCGATTAAATTTGCAATCGATTTATCCTTCTCTATGTCAATCATCAAGTCGTAATACTTTTCCATACGTTTCTGTCTCATCCCAATCTTGAATTTTGCCTTAGACAATACACTGATGTATTTTATTGGAAAACTTTCATCAATCGTAAGATCTATAAGCATATCCAATGGTTGTTCTATAAAATCGTTTACAATCGGGTTTTGAGGCAAATAAAAAAAATTTATCGATTTACGTGAAAAAAAATTAAATCCTTTTACAAGAAGATAGTAATCCGGAATCTTTTTTGAATCTATATAGGATAAAGCTATTACCTTATTGTCGAGTTCACGTAAGTAATGCAAAAAGTTTTTAACAAGTTGAAACTCATTTGAATCATTTGTCTTAAACAACACACCAATAAGTTGGGCACTATGAAAATCGTACATGCACCGTTTGCGGTTATGCATCCTGAGTTTTCTACGAAGAATACTCTCACCTATTTTAGTTCTTATTTTTCTAAACAAGGCCGTATTTTTTGGCAAAAATAATAAAATATTATTCACAATTAGCTTTCATGATCGGCTCTTTACTTAATCAAAAAATCAAGTAATAGCTGATTTTCAAGAAAGGCCTGTAATCTGTCACCAATTTTAACAGGTCCGACGCCTGGAGGGGTGCCCATAAAAAGTAGATCTCCTGTACGCAATGTCATATACTTCGAAATATGGGATATGGCTCTCTCAATAGAAAAAATCATATCGCCCGAGTTTCCCTCTTGAACCGTTTTCCCATTGATGTCTAAACGAAATTGAATATTGCTAAGATCAGTAAATTGTTCAATAGGTAGAAACCGAGGACTAATTACTGCTGAATTATCAAACGCTTTGGCAATTTCCCATGGTAACCCTTTTTGAACACATTGGCGCTGGATATCCCGAGCTGTAAAATCTATACCTATACCAATTGAAGAAAAATAACGTGATGCAAATTTTTCAGCAATGCCTTTTCCCAACCGGCTAATTTTAATTACTAACTCAACCTCATAATGAATTTCATCTGAAAAATCGGGTAAGAAAAACGGCTGATTATTTCTTAAAAGAGCAGTATCGGGTTTGAGAAAAAAAATCGGATTTTCTGGAATCGGGTGATTGATTTCCTTAGCGTGTTCTCGATAATTGTTGGCCAAACAAATTATTTTCATATTTATATTATTGATATTCAATTATTTGTGGCGACTTCATGTTCATATCTGGTACTCGAAAATGCCATTCGGGCGAGAGTACTAAAAGATCTCCTATTGTATTTCTCTTTTGATTGGGATAAAAAGTTAATCTTATTTGAAATGTTTTGAAAACGAGCCTTTCATTTCTAATTCTTACTCCAATTCCAATTCCACTAAACAATGGATTGGATAGTAAGGTGGGCGATTTATAATCAATCCAAGCCATATCGGCAAAGCCAAAAAATGCAAAACGAAAATCGGATAATTTAAAGGGAGTAAACAAAACCGTTTCAAGGTTAATAGTCAATTTTTTGCTTCCTAGTGCCGTATCGTTATAAAATCCCCTGACACCAGAATAATTATTTATATTGAGTTTCTCATCTAAATTACGGTTAAAACCTTTTACAAGTCCAACGTTAATAAAATTTCTGACCTTATATCGTCCTGCTACCAATAAGTTTGAAAAGAAAAAAAGATTTAATTTTAGGACACTTTGTTGCCATCCGTCATTTTTGACAAATCCCCCAATTGCACCATTAACATACCCAAATCCAATTTGTCCAATATTATTTCCTCCAACAATAGATAAACTGTGGTAAAATCGTCGATTAAACTCATTATATTCTATACCACTAGTATAGTTTATAAGCAAACCATATGGTATATCTTCAGTTCGACCGTAGGAGTATATTAGATTTGATTTATAATGCCCAATTGAAGATAGAGTAATACTATTTAGAAAGAAGGTACGATTATGAAAATCATACCGATATTGCTGATTTACGTATGGACGAAGATAGTAATGATGGTAATACATACCTACAGCATACGATATGTTAGAATAGGTGGTTAAATAATTTGTGGAAAATGGAAAAGCACGTCCAATCCAAGTCTTTAAGTGTTGATATCGTAGAGGATAATATGTCCATATATTCGAAGAATCTTCGTATAATCTTGTGTAAAATAGATTCCTATTTTCATAATTGAATTCTCCTGCATATCGTGTTGTTTGAGTGAAAAAATCGCGCCACATCCTTATACCATAACCCTGATTCCCAAATGCATCGTATGAAATTCGACAATTGATGAAACTTCCAAATAGATTATTGATATGATAAAAACCCTTCATTCCCCATTGTGGCCTTATTTTATTATCGGTAAAAAATTCATGATCAAAAGTTTGACCAGTACCAAGCATATTATTATCCCAAACATTAAGGTATAAATCTTCTAAATTAGCTGTGCTGGCGCTGACCCCTTTTGCCCAATTATCTTTTACCATTAGTTCAATGTCAACACTATCCATTTGAGTATTGACTGGAAAAATATTAATTTTTACATCTTCTATATAGGGTTCTTCGCGTATAATACGCTCAGTTTCAGCAACTTTGAAAGGATCGAGTTTTTCGCCCGATTTGAATAAGAAAAACTTTCTTATTACCCAATCTCTTGTACAAACATGAATTCTGTTCCCCATTTTGCCTAAGAAATATTGAGGCTCACGTCCAGGTTCATTCAAGGTGGCACCAAAAACTTTAATTTTACGTATGGTTATTTTCCTAATTATAGCATTGCGATACACAAGATAAGCAGCTTCGGTGTTTTGAACTTGCATCGGAATAGCGGCATCATTACTTTGCGAAGGTGGCCTTATTATTATGTTATGAATTTCCTTCGTCCAACGTCGACGAAAGGCCCTTGTTTGTAATATATCAAAAAAATTAGTATCGACTTTTGAATTTACAATAATATAGTCTTTATCGACAGGAATTTTAACAATAGTATCTCTCGTTGCTTCAATTACTATATTATCGGTTGTCAAGAGTTGGCCCTTCTTTAAAAATACATGATTGAACTTCTCCTCTTTTTTAACTTGCGAATAAAGTAGAGAAGAAATGTTACATACAATTAACCACGCAATAATATGTTTATCTATCTTTCCGATATGCTAGTCCTTTGGAGCAAAAATAATCACTGCTATTTAATAGAGTATAATATTTTTGTTAAAACTAAACTTTGAGATTAGTATTTTAATGCTTTTTAAAAAGAAGTTCTTACTCTACAAACCTAATAATTAATATGATCTTCATCTATAAATTCTCGGATATTTACACCAGTAGAAGCATTATTTGAGAGACATTATACTTTTTTCGCTTGTCTAAAAAAATTGCAAAATAAAAAATTACAAACCAAAGTTTATTGAAATCCCATGTTGGTGTGTGTTTAGTTATTCTTTCAGAATTGTTTTGCTAAAATTGTGATAGAATCAAGCTTTTTTGTTTCATTATTATTTAGCCATTTTCAATATAGCCTGTTTTAATTGGTTTATGGTTACCATTTTTTTGGCTAGTGGAAACTTAAAATGCCATATAAAGTATCTTCTACAAAGAAACGTTAACATGCTAATTACATGTAAAATGCAATTTATCTAATTAATAATAATTTCAAGCTATAGACTTAAATTTGAAAAAAATTTTTACCAATTCCTGAATTTGCAGTATCTTTCTAAAAATTTTAAGCTGTATATGTTGGAAAGCTTGAAAGAGTTTGTGCCTTTGATA
>JAOAFU010000128.1 GCA_026416115.1 Bacteroidales bacterium
GTAGCGTTCCCATTTCTTACGTTGCTCGTTTTGCATTTTACTTATCGAATCGGTAAGATTCTCCATTGCAGCAATGGACTCAAAATGTATAATACCACCTTCCACCCAATAACTTTTACCTTTTAGTGTTTTGGTTGTTGGATCGAGCGATACTTTTTCCTGACATGACAAAATAAAAAGAATAAATAAAAGAAAAATTAAGTAAGATTTGAGCAGATTTGAGCAGATTTGAGCAGATTTGAGCAGATTTGAGCAGATTTTTTATTAGTTTTCTCATAGATAGTGATGTTTTGTAGGTTTAGTTGTTACAAAAAAAAGCAATGAGTCTGATGAACCCAATTCGTAAGTCAAATTTTTATCAAAATTTTAACATTTAGAGTCTTTGGGAATAAAGACTAGTATGAAGAAATCAATTCTATAGATTTCTTATTAACTAATACGACTCCAATTGATGATTTCTTTTTTATTTTTTGTCGAAAGTTCTTTCAATGTGAGATTTTCGGGTAAAGAGAGATGCGGATCCTTTTCAATAATTTCTGTGGCTATATCTTTGGCTAACATCAGAATTTGTTGATCTTTCGCAAGATTTGCAATGTGCAATTCAAAGGGCATTCCGCTTTGTTGGGTACCCTCTATGTCGCCCGGACCACGTAGTTTTAAATCGGCTTCGGCAATTACAAATCCGTCATTCGATGCTTCCATGATTTGCATCCGTTTCAGTGCATCTTCGGAGAGTTTATGACTAGTGAGTAGGATGCAATAGCTTTGTTCGGCCCCTCGACCTACTCTACCTCTAAGTTGATGTAACTGAGATAGGCCAAATCGTTCGGCATTTTCAATGACCATTACTGAGGCATTAGGCACGTTAACGCCTACCTCAATGACTGTAGTTGACACTAAAATTTGGTATTTTCGTTCGATGAAACCTTTCATGGCCTCGTCTTTTTCAGAAGGTTTCATCTGACCATGAATCATGCAGAGGCTATATGTAGGAGGAGGAAAGACCTTTTGAAGCTGATGGTATCCTTTTTCTAAGGCTTTGAGGTCTAATTTTTCCGATTCTTTAATAAGTGGGTAAATAATGTAAACTTGTCGCCCTATGGCTATTTCTCTTTTTATCAGTTCGAAAACTTTATCCCGAAGTGCATCGGTAAAGTGTTTGGTAATGATGGGTTTTCGTCCCGGTGGGAGCTCATCTATAACAGAGACATCTAAATCGCCATATAGGGTCATTGCCAGAGTACGTGGTATGGGAGTGGCAGTCATAACGAGAACATGAGGAGGAGAATCATTTTTTTGCCAGAGTTTTGCCCTTTGAGCAACTCCAAAGCGATGTTGCTCGTCGATAATGACTAGTCCTAAGTTTTTAAATTGGACAGCATCTTCGATCAATGCGTGAGTTCCGATAAGAATATGCGTACTGCCGTTGACTAAATTTTCCATCAGCTTTTCGCGCACCGATTTTTTAGTCGAACCCGTTAACAATTCGATATTTATTGGTAAATTTTTTAATAAACTCACGAAACTCACGTAATGTTGGTTTGCAAGAATTTCGGTAGGCGCCATTAGGCAGGTCTGAAAACCATTATCTAAAGCAATAAGCATGGTCATTAGTGCAACCAAAGTTTTTCCGCTACCTACATCACCCTGCAGGAGACGATTCATCTGATGACCCGATCCTAAATCTTTTCGTATTTCTTTGATCACTCTTTTTTGAGCATTGGTTAGCTCGAAAGGTAAATTTTGTTGATAAAAACTATGAAAAAGATTTCCTACCTGTTTACAAATTAGGTTGGAAGGATTTTTTTTGCGGATCGACTTTTGATAGGCAAGGTTAAGCTGGATTGCAAAAAGCTCTTCAAATTTGAGTCGATATTCAGCTTTTTTAAGATTTTCAATAGAACGTGGCAAATGTATGTTCATTAAGGCTTCGCGTAATGGCAGAAGATTGAGTCGGTTTATGAGGTAGGAAGGTAGAGTTTCTTCAACTTCGTGCAAGTATTTTTCGAGGCAATAAGTAATAATTTTATGCATCCAACGAGAGGTGAGAAGATGTTTTTTCATCCGCTCAGAAGTGTTGTAATACGGTTGTAAGGCTGCTTTTTGGTTGTGTTCATCGGGTTTATAGGGTTCTATCTCGGGATGAGGGATACTATACTTACCATTGAAATAATTGGGTTTACCGAATATGATGTATGGTGTATTGAGGGTATATGTTTGTTGAACCCATTTGATTCCTTGAAACCATACTAGTTCGATCATTCCAGTTTCGTCAACGAAAGTTGCAGTAAGACGCTTTTTAATACCTTCACCTACGGTGTTGAATGCAACTATTTTTCCGATTATTTGTAAATAGGGTAAATCGGGCGTAAGCTCTTTTATCTTATAAAAACGGCTTCTGTCGACATGTTTGTACGGGAAGTACAACAACAAATCTTCGACGGTAACTAAATTTATATCCTGGGCAAGTATTTCGGCTCGTTTTGGACCAATGCCTGGCAGAAACTGAATAGGATTTTGCAAGGAACTCATATTGCTTTATCGAAGTGCTAACAAATTTAAGATTTTAATCCGAACTTTTTCCTTGCTTCTAAAATTTCGTTGCGATGTTGAAGCGCCCAGTCTGAGAGATTGTTAAGTTGTACCAAAAGACTTTTACCCACAGCAGTTAATTGGTATTCTACCCTTGGAGGTATCTCGGCAAAGTATCTTCGTTCAATTAAGCCATCTTGCTCGAGATTTCGTAAAGTTTGGGTAAGCATTTTTTGCGATATGCCGTGTATCTGGGATTTCAATTCGTTAAAGCGCATTACCTCTTTTGTCCCAAGTTTAGTAATTACATAAATTGTCCATTTATCGCCGATTCTACCAAGTACATCCTTAATTGGGCAAAAGTTTTCTTCGCTCATTGTGAAATTTATTTTCTAAAATAATTGCACAAAGGTATAAACAAATTTTAGGAGTTTATGTTATACGATAGTATAAAAAATAAATTAAGTATAAAATAGTAACTAATGTAAAATTTAAAAATTTGTGCTATGAAAAAGTTAAACAATCTTATTCAAAAGAGTCTGACCCGCTTGGTTGGTTTTATTCTGTTTGCTTCCATTGTATCGGTGGGTTTTGTTCAAGCCCAGTCGCGTTGGCAGGTCGATAAGGCGCATTCTACAGTGAAGTTTTCAGTAGAACATCTTGTTATTTCTGAAGTTGAAGGTTCGTTTAGAAATTTTGATGGAACAATTGTTAGCAAAAATGATGATTTTACCGGTGCCGATATCGAGTTTACCGTTGATGTTAATAGTATTAATACGGATAACGATATGCGAGATAATCATCTCAAAGGGGATGACTTTTTTAATGTAGCTAAATATCCTAAAATGACATTTAAAAGCAAATCGTTTAAAAAAATAAGTGGTAATAAGTACGAATTGGTTGGGGATTTGACAATCAGAAATGTGACCAAAACAGTTAAGTTCGATGTAGTATATGGCGGAACTGTTAAAGATCCATTTGGTAATACAAAAGCAGGTTTTAGGGCTTCGACGGTTATTAATCGATTTGATTATGGACTAAAATGGAATGCACTAACCGAAGCAGGGGGAGCTGTAGTAGGAAGTGATGTAAATGTAAGTTTAAAGCTTGAGTTTTCGTTAGTAAAATAAATATCTAATAATCTTAAATTAGACAATGAGAAGGCAGGCAATTTAAGCCTGCTTTCTCATTAAAATATAGTGCCATTTATCGAGCAATAATTAAGTATGCTTAGCTAATTGGTCGTAAAATGTCTAATCAATGTTCCAACCCTCGTTTTGTTTAAGAGCTCCGTTCATAAGATTGATTTGCCCCCAGGGTATTGGTAGTAATCCTTTTGTTTCGGGTCTAAAAAATTGCTCGAAGGGGGTCAAGGTTTCAATATTATTTTTAGCATAGCTGAAATTTCCGTTTATTCCGTCGTACCGTAAAAGGTCCCAGTATCTTTGGCCTTCAAGCGCTAGCTCGTGTCTTCTTTCTTCAAAAATTAGATTTTTACCGTTCTGATCATTGGTTAGGTTTTTAGGAGGAGGATTTCCATTAAAGGCTCTATTGCGAACCATATTGTAATAATTTTGTGCTTTACCAAGATCAGTATCAAGGAAAATTTCAGCAGCCATTAGCAAAACATCTGCGAAGCGAATGTCGGCATAATCTTCGAAGTTGTCGTTGATGTAATTACCTCCCATAGATTCCACTAATCTTATACCATTGGGTGTCTCTAGCGGACAGTATTTTTTCCAGGTAAAACCGGTAAATTCGCGCATGTCGCTTATATCTAGTGGTTCAGCAAGCTTCATGCTATCCCAGCAGATTATAGAGGCATCGCGTCTTGTGTCGCCAGCTTCATATGAGTTGTATAAACGTGGGTCGACAGTAGCTGCACCCCAACCCTCACCGAAAGGATAGTGATATTCGGGGTGTTTTTGAGCACGGATGCCAACCATAATTTGCCACTGCGCGCCGTTTTGTTGTTTCAAATCGCCATAACCCTTGTAGGTGTATTTAATTGCAAACACAACTTCATCATTACATTCACCTGCATAGGTTGGAGAGTATAGCCACAGGTCGGAATACTTTGACAGCAGTTTATGTCCACTGTTTTGAATGACGTCCTCTAAATATTCTTGAACATCATTTTTTGTAACAATGCCAGCAATATCTGGTTTGTTGTAATAACCCGTGTAAAACAGAAAAACACGACCCATAAGAGCCTCAGCAGCCCATTTAGTAGCTCTTCCGCCGTTTGTTTTTGCGAAGGAGGCTGAATATTTTTCATTAGGCAGATTTTCGATGGCAAATTTTAAATCTTGGGCAATTAGTTTGTATACCTCTTCAGGTTCTGCCTGAGGAACATTCATTTGGTTAGGATCTACAGGCTTATCGAGTAATGGGACATTACCATAAAGTCGCACCACATCGAAATAAAAATGCGCTCTGAGGAATCGAGCTTCGGCAATTACTTGGTTTTTTTTCTCGGGTGCTGCTTTCCAGTCGATTTTGTCGATATTCTGTAACAATACATTTGCTCTGTAAATACCGTACCAATATCGTTGCCATAACAAATCTGATGGATTGTAGAACCCGTGATAATCGAAATCGTCCCATACCTGATAACGCATATCGTCTGCTGCACCACATCCCCCATAACAGTTGTCCGACATTACTTCAGATACAACAATCATATGATCATAATATCCCCAGTTGAGAACACTGTATGTTGCGACAAGTGCTTTTTGGGCATCATCGGGAGTTTTATAAAAGTTTCCTACCACCTGTAGGTTATATGGATGAGTATCAAGTAGCTCTTCCTTGCAACCATAAAAAAGTATAAGAATGGAACTTATAATGATAAGTTTGTGATTGATTGTTTTCATAGTTTTTTTGTTAGAAAGTTAACTGAAGACCTGCAAGAAATGACATAGGAATGGGGTAATAACCAATGTCGATA
This sequence comes from Bacteroidales bacterium, assembly GCA_026416115.1. Taxonomy (GTDB): domain Bacteria; phylum Bacteroidota; class Bacteroidia; order Bacteroidales; family DTGW01; genus JAKPGM01. The sequence continues at coordinate 5,483 of JAOAFU010000128.1, forward strand.
CCTGTTGAAAAGTTTTCATAACGATTGGGGTCGTAGTTTCCATAACCTACTTCAGGGTCCATGCCAGGATATTTAGTCATTGTCCAAACATTGAGTGCAGCAATATAAATTCTGCATTTTTTTACTTTGCCTTTTAAAACAGAATGGGAAAGGTCATAGCCTAAATTAATGCTTCTAATTTTCAGGTAACTTCCGTCGTAAAGCATAAGATCGGAGAATCTTTGAGAATTTAAGTTTCTATCACCAGCAACAGTCGTAACTCTTGGCAATCGGTTGGATGTTCCGTCTCCATGCCAGCGGTTAAGGATATCTTTGGTATAGTTTTTCCAGTCTCTTTCGTTATCCCTTAAATTGTAAGCTATTTCGTTGCCATATACACCCTGAGCTGTAATTGACAAGTCAAGCCCTTTGTAGGCAAAGCTAATGTTAAGACCAAAAGTGTAATCGGGCCAAGGGCTACCGAGCATTGTCATGTCTTTCTCATTAAGAACGGTATCGCCATTAAGGTCGACAAATCGAATATCTCCGGGAACAGCATTATTTTGCAAGAAAATTTTCTTACCGTTTGCGTCAACCCTGTAGGGCTGATTAACTACTACGTAACGTTTTTTGGTTTGATTTGGATCGAGGATAGAGTCAGCATCGCTGGTTTGAAATATCCCATTTGTTTTGTAACCGTAAAAATAACCAATAGGATAACCTACCTGAGCGCGATAAAATTCGGGAGAAGAATGCCAGAGAACACTTTGGTCGCCTTTGATAATTCCTTCTGGATTGTTTATGCTAGTTACTTTGTTCTTATTATACGAGCAATTACCTTCGATACGGAAGCTAAAATCGGACATAACCCTTTGATAACCTATACTTACCTCAAAACCTCGGTTTTGCACATCTCCTCCATTTTTATATATTTTCATAGTTGCTAGACCTGGATTGTTTCCTGCTCCAACAATATCGGGAACTGGAACTGCTACAAGCCAGTCTTTGGTTTTTTTATCATAAATATCGAAAGTTAAGAAGAAATACTTTAGAAAACGAGCATCGAAACCTAAATCGGTTTGTTCTGACGTTTCCCATTTTAATTTGGGATTTTGAATATTTTCGGGAGAGGTCCCATAGCTCTGAGTTTCGTCGGTTCCGAAGTAATAATTGCGGTATTGTGATGAAAGGGTGGCTTCATAGAGGAAATCGGGCAACTGGTCATTTCCGTTTTGACCCCAGCTTGCGCGGATTTTCAGAAAATCGAGACCATTTATTTTGAAGAATTCTTCCTGGGTGATAATCCATCCGGCAGAAAGGGATGGGAAATTACCCCACCGGTTTTCGGGGCCAAATCTTGAGGAACCATCGCGTCTGAAAGTGAAACTAAAAAGATACTTTTCTGCAAAGTTGTAATTAAGTCTTCCGAAGTAGGAGAGAAGAACCCTTTTCAGTTTAGTGCCCGATGTTTTTTGGGTAGCATCTACAGTGCCGTTATCTATAATGGCATGATCGAGATCGTCAAATATTTGTCCTTCCTTTTTACCCCAAACGTAATAGCGGTTGTAGTTCCAAAAAGTATTTCCTAATAACGCATTAAATTGGTGATTTCCAATAATTTTGCTGTAACTGATAGTGTTTTCAAAATTTGTAGCAAAATTCATCTCAATGCTTTGTATTGCGTAGGAGAAAGCATTTCGGTCGGTAGGGTTTAAGAAATAATATGGTCTATATTCATTGTAATTTCGATACGATAGATCAATGCCAAGATCTGATTTAAATTTTAAATCTTTAAATAATTCTATTTCCCCAAATACATTCCCTACGAGCTGATGTTGTTTGTTCTCATTTATGTACTTATAATTCATCGAAGCAAGTGGGTTTGATTCGTCGGCAATTGGAGATATTCCAAAATGGTCAAGGCTATCTGGTTCGGGGCGTGAGTAATCGTAAGCTGGATAAATAGGAGTTGCGTTTGCAAAAGAGCGAACTACGTTATTGTATTTGTCTCCTACTCCGAGTCCTTTCTTTAAGTTGTATGAATATACAAGGTTTTGACCGACGGAGAGTTTTTCTAGGATTTTGTTTTCATTGTTAAATCGAGCCGAAATTCGATCAAAACGCGACTGGCTTGCTGAACCAATTATGCCGTTTTGAGTGTAATATGAGACTGACGATGAATAGGAGCTTTTTTCGGTTGCTTTGTTTATATTAATTGAAACGCTTTTCATTGGAGCGTTATTTGTGAAAAGATAATCCATCCAGTTTGTACCTTCTCCAATTGAATCTATGTATTCGTTGGAGTATTTAGGTGCTCTTCCTGCGTTAGCGTATGCTTCGTTGATGATCATACAATATTCACGTGCATTCAGCATTTCTAACTTCTTGTAGGCATTCTGAACCCCATAATATGCATCGAAATTTACATTCATGGTCCCTTCTTTTGCTTTTTTGGTAGAAATTAGAATAACACCATTGGCTGCTCTTGTTCCGTAAATCGCTGCAGAAGCAGCATCTTTTAGAACGTCAACAGATTCAATGTCGGATGGATTTAGATAGCTTATATCTTGAACAGGTATCCCGTCGACAATATAAATAGGATCGGAATTGCCTACCGTGCCAACTCCCCTAATTCGAACTTTTACATTTTCTCCTGGTTGACCCGAGTTTGAAACAATCAAAACCCCAGGAGTCGAACCTTGCAGGGCTTGTTCAACTCGAAGGCTGTGCATTTTTTCTATACTTTCGTTGGATACGTGTACATTGGCTCCAGTAGTTAATTTCTTTTTTTGGGTTCCGTAGCCAATAACTACTACTTCTTCAAGCTTTGAAAGTTCTTCTTTTAGCGTAACATTAATGATGGGATTGTCCGATACTTCCATTTCTTTAGAAGCGTAGCCAACATAAGAAAACACAAGAGTTGTACCTTTGCTTGGCACTTCAATTTGAAATCGACCATTGGAATCGGTAACTGTACCTCGTGTGCTTCCCTTTACTACAACATTTACACCTATAAGTGGCGATCCTGTCTCGTCTGTAACGCTTCCGCTTATTGAAATCGGTTGTGAAAAAGATAAGACAGGAAATAATACATGCAACAATACAATTGTGCATAGTTTCAGAAGTAAGTGTTTTAAATTTTTCATAGAGAAGTTGGTTAGTGTTTTCTCAAAATTAGACACATTTTCCATTTATGTTTTGGAAATTAAAGTAAAAATGAATCTTAAGTGTTAAAATAACACTTTACTTTCGACTAATTTTTATATTTACCCTTTACTAACCCAATAGCCATAAACAATACGGAAAAAACAACCACCTGAACAACCAATGAGCTATTGATTGTTGGAATTGACATGGTTGATGGAATAGAAATGAATAATAAGATAGAAATAAGTCCTCGTGGAGCAATAAAAAATATGGGGTTTAATGGTATTCTAAAAAACTTAAGTAACAAACCTCGACTCAAGTATATCATTAGCATAACACCTAAAGTCCATTCCAGAGTATTAAGATTAATTATTTCTTTAGCCTGAATAACAAAACCAAAGGTGGTAAAAAACATTGAACGAACCAAAAAGGTAATCTCCGAGAGAATCTCCTTAAATTTTCCTATTTCGCTGCTAAGAGCTTCGGGCTGTAACTTTCTTATAAAAGATAATTGGGTTAGTTTATTCAAATTGGCCAATGTTAAACCTAATATCAAAACTAAGAGTAATGATGGCAAATGGAAGCTTTTGGTAACAGCATAGGATAAAATAATAAATAGTATAATGGGGATGTATTTTACATGAAATTTCAGATTTTTCAGCAACATTAATAGGAAAATGGTAACTACTGCCGAGATAGCAAACATTAAAACAATCTGAATAGCAAAATTCCCAATGGTTGACAATCCATAATTTTCGTTAAAGACAAGGAAGTTAAATAATATTACTCCAAAAATATCTGAAATACTACTTTCGTATGTTACAAACTCTTGTTGATTTTTAGGTAAAAAACGACTGCTTGGAATAGCAATAGCACTGCTAATAATAGCCAATGGTATAGCATTAACCAAACATATTTTGAAGCTCACATTGGTTTGCCAGTGTAGTATGAATCCAATTATAAAGCTAATTATCACAACCGACAATATGGCTATTGTCGATGATGAAATGGTTAATTGTAATTTGTCTCTATTAATTTCTAATTCGAGAGCGCCCTCCAAAACTATTAGAATTAAACCAATTGTTCCAAGTATAGGTAGGATTAAATCAATATTTGAAATATCCAGGTTGAAATAATTAACAAATTGGCGTATTGTCCAACCCAGCATGAGAAGAAAGATAACGGAAGGTATTTTTGTTTTAATTGACGAGAGCTCGAAAAAGTAAGCAGTTAACAGAATTAAGGATATTGCAATGATGATACCTATAATCATATTATCTTTCTTAACTCTACTTTTTATTGTGTGTAGTTTAAAAGTCTCATATTATTACAAATGTAGCAATTCTCCTTTTAGCTAGCTGAACATTTGTGAAATGTTTTGGGATGTATTATTAATTGAGCAAAATTTTGCATTTAAATGAATAAATCATGTTGCTCGACTAAGCTTTAAAAGTTAAAAAAAATATCCTTGTGATATTGTTGAAAAAACTTTTCGTGTATCGACAAATTTTTAGGATATGCTTATTTGATTTCAATTGTTTTTCTAAGCATATTTAGAGCTGCAATAGTGCTGCGTTGGATATTTCTGATCCTGTTATCACCGAAAAGGAATTTCTCGCTCACAATATTTTTAGGCGAAGCAACGGCAATCCATACAGTTCCAACAGGTTTTTCGGGGCTACCCCCATCTGGGCCAGCTATTCCTGTTACGGCAACAGAATAATGTGTTTCAAATTTGTTAAGACATCCTTTAGCCATTGCTTCAGCTGTTTGCTGGCTTACAGCACCATAATGATTGATTATATCAGGGTTTACATTTAATTCGTTAATCTTTATTTCGTTAGAATAAGCTATAATGCCGCCTTTATAGTATGCCGAAGCCCCAGGTACCGATACTATGGATAAGGATAAATTACCACCCGTACAGCTTTCGGCTGTTGCTAAAGTGGCATTTTGACTCATAAGTAGATGTCCAACGATCCCTTCTAATGTATCGTCGTCGTAGCCAAAGATGTAAGGTGCAATTATTGCATGCAGTCTTCTTTCGGCATCTTCGATAATTTCCTTTCCATGAGGATTGTGATAAACTGAAAGTCTAACTTTGACAATGCCCGGCGAGGGGAGGTAAGCAAGCTTTACAAATGAGGGTAAAGATTTTTCCCATTCAGAAATCGTTTCAGCTAGCTTCGACTCTGAAATACCAGTAGTTAATATGGTGCGGTGATATATATTTTCGATGCCTGCTTTTTTAGAAAGAATAGGAATAACATGGTCGTCGAACATTTTTTCCATCTCAAATGGGACACCAGGTAAGGCAAAATAATATCGTCCTTCTTTTTCAAAAAACATACCTGGTGCAGTGCCAATCGGATTATTAAGCAGGGTACAATTATCGGGCACCCATGCCTGACTTTTGTTTAGATCATTGAGAACTCCTCCTCTTTTATCAAGAAAAGCTTTAACTTGTTCTAAAACATCTGGCCTGAATTCGAGTTTACTGCCAAAATATTCGCACAAAGCGGGCTTGGTAATATCGTCGGAAGTGGGGCCTAATCCACCTGTTAGAATAATTACATCGCTTTTCCGATGGGCATTTTCGAGGGATGATAAAATATGCTGTTTGTTGTCTCCAATTACAATCGCCTCTTTTACGGATATTCCTATAAGGTTAAGCTTACGAGCTATGTATGCGGCATTTGTATTTACTACCTTCCCAATTAGTAATTCGTCTCCTATGGCAATGATTGTTGCCTGCATCGTAGGATAATGTTACTGGATTGATTCGATATTGTAAGGAGTACTTTGATATACGTAATAATTTAACCAGTTGGCAAAAAACAAATTAGCATGACTACGCCAGGTTACAACAGGACGCTGAGAAGGGTCGTCGTTCAGAAAGTAGTTTTGTGGGATATCAATATCCATTCCTTTATTTTTATCCCGAACATATTCCTGGTGAAGCGTGTGAGGGTCGTACTCGAAATGGCCTGTAACAAATATTTTGCGTCCACTTTGGTCCATTACAATATGAATTCCTGCTTCGGGCGAGTATGCAACAATCTGAAGTTCGGATATCTTTTCAATATCTTCGCGACGTACTTCGGTATGACGCGAATGTGGGGCCATAAAAACATCGTCGAATCCTCTTACCAGAGGTATCATAGGATCGGTTACTACGTGTTCGAATACACCAAACATTTTCGAAGGCAAACGATATTTTGGAACTTTGTAAAAATGATATAGCCCTGCTTGAGCAGCCCAGCAAATAAATAAGGTTGAAGTTACATGGTGTTCGGTCCAGTTCATGATTTCCTGAATCTCTTTCCAATAATCGACTTGCTCGAATTCGAGATGTTCGATCGGAGCTCCTGTAATAATAAACCCGTCGTACTTGTGTTGCATTATTTCGCGATAATCTTTATAAAAAGTTTTCAGGTGCTCCTGAGGAGTATTCTTAGAAATATGGCGAGCAATATGTACCAATTCTAACTCGATTTGTAGAGGAGAGTTGGAGAGCATTCGGATAATCTGAGTCTCTGTTGTTTGTTTTATAGGCATCAGATTGAGAACGGCTATTTTCAATGGACGAATATCTTGATGGATAGCCGTTGATTCGGTCATAACAAAGATGTTTTCTTTCCGTAAAACATCTATTGCAGGTAATCGATCGGGTACATTAATAGGCATTGTTCGAATATTTTATTAAAAATTGCTGCAAAGGTAGTGTGTTTGGCAAAAACAACAAAGTTAAAGATGCTTCCTTTACAATTTTACAAAATTGTCGAGCATTCTTCCTAATATGCTGTTGATCTCATTAAGCAGATACGACTTCTCTCGCATTTGAGAAACAGTTTGGATAAAAGGGCCACTTTCTTTCAACTCTTCATCTGCATTATCGAGAAAAAGTTGCAAAAGTTCTGGGGTTACCTCAAGATGAAACTGTAAACCAAGTACATGCTTATTCCAGATGTACGCCTGATGCTTGCATGCTTGAGAGCTATATAATAGTTCGCATCCCGAGGGAAGATCGAAAGTGTCGCCATGCCAGTGGAAGGCAATAAACTGTCGGGGGAGTCCTTCGGTTACTGCGTGGTTTGTATTTGAGTGTATTACCTCAAAAAAACCTATTTCTTTCCACTGGTTTCGGAAAACTTTTGCTTCGAGCACTAAAGCAAGTAACTGGCTACCTAAACATATCCCAACGATTTTCTTTTGATGAGCAATGGCCTCTTTAAGAAATTTCTTTTCAGTAGCTAACCAAGGATATTTATTCTCGTCGTGGACACTCATAGGCCCACCCATGATTATCAACATGTCGTATTGGTTGTGACGGGGTAAACTCTCCATCATGTGAAAACGAGTAACGCTATAGCTAAATCCTCTATCTTTTGCCCAGTCTAAAATGTAACCAGGCTCTTCAAATAGCTCGTGTTGAAGAATATGCAGTCGCATAACCATTTTTTTATAAAACCCTTGAAAATAATATTTGTTTAAAGAACAAGTAACAAATTAAATTGAATATCATTTTTGATTTTTAAGTGTAAAAATAACTATAAGTTTATAATCTCTCACATAAAGCATCTTTTAGGGATAATAGGAAGGAGGTTGTAAGAAAAATCACTTACTCTTTCCATAGATGAAACCAACGGAATGTGTATCTTTGGAAAGTCAAAAACTGGCTGGTTAGCATGCAATGATGGAAAAAAATTGGATTATAAAAGAACAAGGGCATCCAGCCCAGGTGAAGCATATGATTGAAGTCCTTGGGGTAGAATATCCTATTGCTAACCTATTGGTGCAAAGAGGTATTACAAGCTTCGATCAGGCAAAAGCATTTTTTCGTCCTAGCCTTTCCAATCTCTACGACCCGTTTTTGATGAAAGACATGGAGGTGGCCGTAAATCGGTTGCAAAAAGCCATCAAGGATAAAGAAAAGATTATGATTTACGGCGACTACGATGTCGATGGAACAACAGCTGTTTCCATGTTTATTACTTTTCTTAAAAATTTCACCCAAAACCTTATTTATTACATCCCTAACCGATATACCGAAGGTTATGGCATTTCTTTCAAAGGTATCGATTACGCAGCCCATGAAGGGGTAACTCTTATTATTTCGCTCGATTGTGGAATAAAGGCTACCGAGAAAGTTGCCTACGCTCGGCAAAAGGGTATCGATTTTATCATTTGCGATCATCATACTGCAGGAAAAACTCTTCCCGATGCTGTTGCTGTGCTCGACCCTAAACGTGCCGATTGCAACTATCCATATAAAGAACTTTCGGGGTGTGGGGTCGGTTTTAAACTTTTACAAGCATTCTGCATGAGGAATAATATAGATCTTAATCATCTATACGACTTTCTCGATTTGGTTGCAGTTAGTATTGCATCCGACATAGTTCCCATAACTGGAGAAAACAGGATTCTTGCATATTTTGGTTTACAAAAACTGAATACTAATCCTCGTAGTGGATTAAAAGCAATTATCAAAATTGCTGGCATTGAGGGAAAAAATATTTGTATCGATGATATTGTCTTTAAAATTGGTCCGCGTATTAACGCAGCCGGACGTATCGAAACGGGCAAATCATCCGTCGAGCTTTTGATAGCCGAAGACGAACAAGAAGCTTTTGGAAAGGGCGATTTAATAAACGATTTTAATAATACCCGAAAAAATATTGATGCAAATATTACAAAAGAAGCATTGGATTTAATTGCTTCAAATAAAGAAATGCAAAGCAGATACACCACTGTTGTGTATAAACCCGACTGGCATAAAGGGGTTATTGGCATTGTTGCCTCGAGGCTGATAGAGACCTATTATCGCCCTACTATTGTTTTTACCGACTCTAACGGATTGATTACCGGCTCGGCACGTTCGGTAGCGGGATTTGATTTATATAAAGCTATAGAAAGCTGTAGCCATCTTCTGGAGAGTTTTGGCGGACATATGTATGCGGCAGGCCTTACGCTTAGAAAAGAAAACTTTGTCGCTTTTCAGAAATTATTTGAAAAAGTAGTGGCCGAAAATATTCATACAGAGCAGGTTATACCTTCGGTTGAAATAGATATGGAACTTCGATTAAAAGATATAACTCCTAAATTACTTCGTATCATCAAGCAATTCGAACCATTTGGGCCCGAGAATATGGCACCGGTTTTCTTTACAGAAAATGTAGTTGATGATGGAAGCGGGCGTCCCGTTGGAAATCAGAAGGAACACTTAAAACTCAATCTGTTGCACGAAGATGAGCCATTTAAACCCTATCCAGCAATTGGTTTTAATCTGGCAAATATATATCCCGAAATTGCTCATGGAACGCCATTTGATATTTGCTATTGCATTGAAGAAAATGAATATCGTGGCCAGAAGAACATTCAGCTACGAATAAAAGATATAAAACCCGATAAGAGAACAATTGAAATAAAAAATAACATGTCGAAACAAAGAGAAAGTAACTGAAAAACTAAAAATCACCACCTATGAAGTACGGATTTTTTGATGACCAATCGAGGGAGTATGTTATTACAAATCCACAAACTCCCTGGCCTTGGATTAATTATCTGGGCACTGAGGATTTTTTCTCGTTGATATCAAATTTTGGCGGAGGATACTGTTTTTACAAGGATGCTAAATTTCGCCGTATACTTCGGTATCGCTACAATAATGTTCCGATGGATGCCGGCGGGAGATATTTCTATATCAAAGATGGAGATATCATTTGGTCGCCTGCATGGAAGCCCATGAAGACCCCCCTCGACACTTATGAATGTCGTCATGGAATGAATTATACCATTATTAAAGGAAGTAAGAACGGTATTAAAGCGAGCGTTCTTTTTTTCGTTCCCCTGAAAACCTGGGCCGAAGTACACAAGCTAACCCTCACCAATGAGAGCAAAGAAATTAAAAAGCTCAAACTTTTTTCATTTGTCGAATGGGCCTTGTGGAATGCAGCAACCGATATGGAAAATTTTCAACGAAACCTTTCGACAGGCGAGGTTGAAATTGACGGTTCGGTATTGTATCATAAAACCGAATATAAGGAAAGGCGTAATCATTATGCCTACTATGCAGTAGCCAATGCTTCTATACAGGGCTATGATACCGATAGGGAGAGCTTTTTCGGTTTATATAACGGTTTTGATGAACCTCAGGTGGTAATGGAGGGGAAACCCCGAATGTCCGAAGCTCATGGATGGTCACCTATCGCTTCGCACTATCTCGAAATAGAGCTAAAACCTGGCGAAAGTAGAGATCTAATTTTTGTTTTAGGCTATGTAGAAAATCCCGAAGAGGAAAAGTGGGAAAGCAAGGGGGTTATCAACAAAAAACCCGCTAAAGAAACTATAGCACGTTTTAAAACACCCCAACAGGTGGATGTTGCTCTCGACGAATTGAAGAAATACTGGGACAATCTTCTTAGTATTTTCAACGTCCATTCGCACGACGAGAAACTCGATCGAATGGTCAACATATGGAACCAATACCAATGTATGATTACCTTCAATTTCTCACGTTCTGCTTCGTTTTTTGAGTCGGGCATTGGTCGTGGAATGGGTTTTCGCGATTCAAATCAGGATTTAATTGGTTTTGTTCACCAGATACCTCAACGAGCTCGCGAAAGGATTATCGATATTGCTTCAACGCAATTTCCCGATGGAAGCTGTTATCACCAATATCAGCCCCTCACCAAACGTGGAAATAACGATATTGGAAGCGGATTCAACGACGATCCGCTATGGCTAATTTTGGGTACTATAAGCTACATTAAAGAAACAGGCGATTTTTCAATACTCGACGAGATGGTACCCTTCGATAATAATCCTGCTTTAGCTAAACCTATGTTCGAACATCTTAAGGTTTCGTTCGATCATGTGATAAATAATCTCGGACCCAATGGTCTTCCGCTTATTGGACGTGCCGATTGGAACGATTGTCTCAACCTAAACTGCTTTTCCAATAATCCCGACGAGTCATTTCAAACTACCGAAAATAAAACTGAAGGCTCCAAAGCCGAGTCGGTCATGATTGCAGGTCTTTTTGTTGTTTATGGTAGGGAATATGCTAAGCTATGCCAGAAATTAGGAAAAGACGAAGAAGCCAAACGGGCTTTAATGCATGTAGATAAAATGATTGAAGCAGTTAAAAAACATGGGTGGGATGGTGAGTGGTTTATCCGAGCCTACGATTATTATGGCCGAAAGGTTGGTAGTCATGAAAATGAAGAAGGCAAAATCTTCATCGAGTCGCAAGGTTGGTGTACCATGGCCGAAATTGGCAAAGAGGAAGGACTTTGTCATAAAGCACTGGATTCGGTAAAAAAATATCTCGACTGCGAATACGGGATTGTACTGAATCAGCCGGCATTCTCGAGATACTACATTGAGTATGGTGAGATTTCGAGTTATCCTGCTGGATATAAAGAAAATGCTGGTATTTTCTGTCACAACAACCCCTGGATTATGATAGGCGAAACCAAAATTGGAAGGGGTGACCGAGCTTGGGAATACTATAAGAAAATATGTCCTGCTTACCTCGAAGATATAAGCGATTTACATAAAACCGAACCTTATGTTTATTCGCAGATGATTGCAGGGAAGGATGCTTATCGCCCAGGTGAAGCTAAAAACTCATGGTTAACAGGTACGGCTGCTTGGAACTTTTATGCAATTAGTCAGTATATTTTAGGGATACAACCCGACTACGATGGCTTGATTATCGATCCCTGTATCCCCTCCGACTGGAAAGGATACACTATAACCAGAAAATTCCGAGGGGCAATCTATCAGATTGAAGTCAAAAACCCCGATGGAGTTCAGAAAGGGGTGAAGAAGGTGCTAGTCGATGGAAAAGAGATCGTCGGTAACATGGTACCTATTCAACCTGCCGGAAAAACATACCATGTTGAGGTAATTATGGGTTAAAATCCTAAAAATTTAAAATTTTGAAAAATATTGTAGGGACGCATGTATGACGTCCCTACTTTTATTTAAGAAAATTTAATCAACCTCTGCCGAAGAATCAAAGAACATCCTTCTCGTATTTTTTTTACTTGTACGATACTAGTTTTTTGGGTCTAACAAGTATTGGGCTACTCTGGCATTAATAATACCTTCTGAATAAGATTGGATAACCTTTACGCGAAGTTTTAATGCGATAAATGATGCTAAAATTTGTATAATAGTAAATATCATTGAATCGCGACACAGAAGTTGTAAGTCCATCAAGGTAATCGGAAAGAACATAACGCAAGCCCATTTCGGCGCTAAATGCATATCGATTATCGTATAAAAATTTAACCATAACCCCACCCATAAGGGTTCCAGAATAATGAAAACCTTTTTTTACAACATCTATTTTGGGGGTATAATTACTTGGTTCGCGCCAGATGTCGTTATAATGAACAATACCACCGAGGCCGCCAAAAACGTATAAACCTTTATTCGAGTAAGAACTTAACAAGCCTCGTCGATTATATAGTGCAAATGATGACCTTCTACGCTCTTCTTTTATAATGGCTCGCTCGTATTGTAAAGTGTGTTCAATTCCAAACGTATTAAAACGATATCGACGATAAAAATTATCTCCCCCTCTATCAGTTCCGCTAATCATAATCAAGACAAGATTGAATTTTACAGCGGTAATTTCGGTAGTTTTATATCTTGCGCCTACCATTAAAGCCGGACGGGTTGTTAGTAAATTGATATCTTTAAGTCCGAATAAATTATTTTGAGTAGGAGAAGTTCCGCCGATGTCGCCAAAGTAATTAGCAAATCCAACACCGGCTATAGCTTCATATCTTGTAAGTTTCCAGCGTTGAGCCAACAAACCAGAAAAATTGAATAAAAATAACAGTATGAGTAAGTAGTTCCGCATGATATGCAGCTATATTTTCATTACAAAGTTAACAAATAAATATTTTTTTGGTTGGCAATTAGTTGCGTATATCTGCCCCCCACATAAGTTTTTTTCTAATTGTTTGGAAAAAAGAATGATTGGGCAAACAAGCCAGCGCAACTTCAAAAGGAGCAAGTTTAATTTCGATGGGAATATCGCAGTCGAAGACTTTCGATTGTGAATCGAGTGTGACCAGATATTTCCCCGAACGGGAAGAAGCTCTGAGTTGAATAGTGCGATGATTTGGAATAATAAGCGGTCGAACAGAAAGGTTATGTGAAGCAATTGGAGATACAATGATTGCTTTTACTTCGGGCGAGACAATAGGTCCTCCAGTGCTAAGCGAATAGGCAGTCGAACCTGTAGGAGTTGATAGAATAAGCCCATCTGCCCAATACCGATTTACTTCCTCTCCATCAATAGTTGTTTCAATGGTTATAAGAGATGTGTCGTGTTTCTGAACTGTAATTTCGTTTAAAGCAAAAGGAAAAGAAAAAAAAGGATTATTTTCACAATAAAAGCTTAGTAAAGTTCGATTATCAATTCCGTAGCTACCACTAATAAGAAGGTCGATAGAATTCTCAATTTCTTCTTGGGCAATATTGGCAAGAAAACCAAGTCTTCCTGTGTTAATGCCTGCGATAGGAATCTTTTTGTCTTTAACATAGCGGATAGACTCGAGCAAAGTTCCATCACCTCCAAGGCTGAAAAACAAATTAAAGTCGGATGAAATGTCATCGGCAACATTAAAAGTGCTATAGGAAAAGGTAAACGAAATTCCCAGATTATTAAGATGTTGGGCAAAATGCTGATGAATAAATATATCCAGATCGTATTTTTGAATACTTCTGAAAAATAACTCGATGCCCTCCTTATAAGAGGGATCGATTCGTCGTCCAAAAACTGCCACCTTCATATTAAGGGTTATATGTTCAGAAACCGCATAAACAACTCATATCTATCGTCGAGTAGTTGGCTCATTACATCATTTTCCATAAAAGATGCTTTGATGATATAGTTGTAGCGATTAAATGTTTGTATAATAGAAGTGAGATCGGTTGTGTTGAGCTTCAGTGTCACATCTACCTTAGTTGTATCGGGGCTACTCGAGATGTACATGCTGAGTATTTTGGCATCGTTACTCTCTACAATCTGCGCAATATGCGAAAGCGAGTAATCGTTTACATAAAGTTCAAGCACAATAATTGCGCCTGGGTTTTTTACAGCTAGTAATTCAGCAAAATATTTAACCAACGTATGTAAAGTAATTACGCCCAAATAATTTTTTTTTTCATCGAGAACAGGGATAACGGTCAGATCGAGCTTGGCTACTTGCTCTATTACTTGGTAAATATGTTGGGTAGCCATCACAAATGGCCGCTGAAGCGAAAGTGCATGATTACCAATGGGCTCATCGGCCATGTTTAAATCGTATATATCCTTGTCGGAAATAAGTCCTAAAAATTCAAGATTATTTACAATAGGCATGTGCGAAATACGAAAAATATCCATGTACGATAAGGCCTTAAGACCTGTATCGGAAGTCCTTAAAGCAGGAATTACATCGGACATAATTTCTTTTGCAAACATCCTTTTTATCTTAAGTATTTCTGTACCTTTGCAAAGGTATTTATTTTCATAAACACGTGATAATGAAAACACATTTGAGTGTAAATATAAACAAAATTGCTACCATACGCAATTCGAGAGGTGGAAATATTCCCGATGTGGTTGAAGCAGCTATACGAATTCAAGGATTTGGTGCCGATGGTATTACGGTTCATCCTCGTCCCGACGAAAGACATATTCGTAGAAGCGATGTGTATGAATTGAAAAAAGTTATAACAACCGAATTTAATATTGAAGGCAACCCTACCGAGAGGTTTATACAGCTAATTACCGATGTCAGACCCGAGCAAGTTACCCTTGTACCCGATGCACATGATGCTATTACTTCAAATCAGGGGTGGGATACGGTGACATATAAATCCTTTCTTTCCGATGTAGTTAAAGAATTTAAAAAATACAACATTAGGGTTTCAATTTTTGTCGATCCGGTGGTAAAAATGGTAGAGGCAGCAGCCGAAACTGGTGCCGATAGGGTTGAATTATATACTGAACCCTACGCATCGGCTTACCCTCTCAACCCTCAAAAAGCTGTTGCTCCTTATGTCGAAGCCGCAAATGTAGCTTTAAAATGTGGTCTTGCTGTTAATGCCGGTCACGATCTCAATCTTCAAAACCTTCGTTTTCTTAAACAAAACATACCTTTTTTGGCCGAGGTATCCATCGGACATGCATTAATTTCCGATGCTCTTTATCTGGGACTCGAAAATACAGTTAAAGCTTACAAAGCTTGTTTGCAGGATAGTTGATTTTATTTTGCCTGATAAAAGCAATTTTTCGGTGAAAAAATCTTCTCTTCTGCTTTTAGGGCTTTAATAGCTTTGTCAACTTCTTTTTTGTCCAATCCAGCAGCTTCTGCTATTTCTCCTGGTCGCATCGGTTTGTTGCTGTTTTTCAGTACCGATAAAACAATCTCTTTACTCATATATTCCTCGTTTTACGTTTTCCTCAAATTTATTAAACTTCAAAAATTAATTGTAGGTTTGTAAAAAATATTTTTTTTCATGTCGGCTATTCAACGGAAAAAGTTTCTGGGATTTATTAAACGATTTCTTTTTGTAGCTTTTTCGGCAAGTATATTTTGGGTGATGCTCTATAAATATCTTAATCCACCAATTACTTCGCTCATGTTCATTAGAGCTTTAGAACATGACAAATCGAAAGGTAAGTTTCGTTTTCAACACCGCTGGGTTTCGCTCGATAAAATTTCTGAAAACATGGTATGGGCTGTAGTAGCTGCCGAAGATAACAATTTCACAACTCATTTTGGAGTCGACTGGGAAGCTATTCAAAAGGCTCGCAAAATAAATAGGTACAGTCGCATTAAACATGGAGCTAGCACAATTACCCAGCAAACAGCAAAAAATGTTTTTCTTTTTCCCTCACGGACCTATTTTCGCAAAGCTTTAGAGCTTTATTTTACCTATCTAATGGAGTTATTATGGAGTAAACGTCGAATTATGGAGGTCTATCTCAATGTTATCGAGCTTGGTCGGGGAATATATGGAGTTGAGGCAGCTGCCCAGTATTATTATAAAAAAAGTGCAAGCGAACTTAGTGCTTCCGAAGCTGCAATGCTGGCAGCTATTTTACCAGCGCCCTTACGTCGAAACCCAGCTCAACCCTCTTCATACCTAATTAATCGGCAGCAACGTATTCTTAACCTTATGAATAAGATTGGGAAACCCAATTTGTGAAGCTTATGCGTATTCTCTTTTTTTTACATCGTATTGGACCCTATCATCATGCTCGTTTCTCTGAACTAGCAAAAAAATGTGAGCTTACAGTTGTGGAAATACTTCCCTCGTCCGATGAGTATGAGTGGAAACCTCTTACAGTTATTTCTAATTATCTAAGAGTAAAGATGAAAAACAATGACAAGGGAGAAGAACTTAGAGGATATAAATTGATGAAGGAGGTACGAAATCTTGTAGATGCGTATCAACCACAGGCTGTAATTACAATGGGATGGAACAATCGAACTTACATGGCAGCTCTTTTTGTGGCAAAAAAAAGAAACATACCAGTTTTTGCTATGTCCGACAGTACTTATGACCATGTAAAGCGATTTAAAATAATAGAATTTATTAAAAGACTATTAGTTAAAAGCTTCGATGGTTTCGTGACAGCAGGGAAACGAAGTGAACAGTATTTACATTTTTTAGGGGTTGAAAAATCATTTATCTTCAAACCATTTGATGTAGTCGACAATACTCACTTTAAGCAAGTAGGAGATTATCTTCCCGATTTTGATTATTCAAAACCCTATATTTTATGTGTTAGCCGGTACATACCCGAAAAAAATCTTTTCACATTAATTGATGCTTACCACCTTTATTTGCAGAAACATCCCGATGAGAATACTTTACTTTATATTATTGGTTCTGGCCCACTTGAAAAGCTCTTACGAAGCAAGATTGAAAAATTATCACATCGGCTGATATGTCTACTTCCTTTTGTTCAGTACGAGGAATTACCAACTTTGTATCATCATGCAAAAGGTCTGATATTAGCTAGTACAAGCGAACAATGGGGACTTGTTGTCAACGAAGCAATGGCTGCAGGGATACCGGTGCTCGTTTCAAACCGATGTGGATGTGTTGATGATCTGGTGTTCGATGGCGTGAATGGATGGGTAATGGAGCCTACGTTGGAAGGCATTTTGAATGTGCTCGAAAAATTTTTCTCAACTACACCATCGCGTTTAAAACAAATGGGCAAAAGAGGGCAGGATATTATTAGCCACTTCGATCTTAAAGATTATACTATTGCTGTGCTATCGATGATTGAAAGGGTTAAGAGTAAAAAAATTAAATGGGATGCATTTCAGAAACTCATCGTATTTTTACGTATCTTTTTTTAGGATAGCATGCTTACAGGTAACGAATGGCTATACACAATTTTACTGGCAGTTGGGGTTATAGGTATCCCAATAGTTCAGGTATTTAGCAAAAAATATTACGCCATTTTTTCGCCAATAACAATGGTTTGTGTAGTTTATTTTTACTATGCCTTACTTGGACCTTTTAATAAAATGGCAAGTGGCGAAGTAATTGTGCGTACCAACGACCTAAGAGAATATTTTACTCCTGCAATGGTAGGCTGCTTGGTTTCTTTTTATTCTCTACTACTCGGTTATTTGTCTAAAAAAAGATTTAGGGGCAGAGCTTTTGCTCTCAATTTTCCTGTTGTTACCAAGCAATTGCGAAACATAGGGTTTACAATTATTGCTATTGCATTAACCCTATTTACCATTTTCTCAGGAGGCGATATTGTTTCGAGAATAAATTTTCTCGATGTAGCTAAAACTGGCCAAGACTTCTCAGGTTCTTTTGCAAGCTATCTTATGCTTTCTATCAACTTTCTTGTTGTTGGTGCTTTGCTTACTTTTTATTATTACTACAATAGGAAAGTATTGCTCGTTTTTCTTTTCATTTTTGGTCTTATAGTTTCTCTTTTTATCAACGAAGCATTTCGTTATCGGATTGTAATATTAATTCTTGCCCTTTTTTCTGCCTACCATTTATATCGCCAGCAAAAACCTAATCTGGTATTTATGGCAGCTACAATTATTCCTTTCTTTTTACTTATGGGCATACTTGAAATTGCTCGGGTTTATGGCCGAGGTATCGATGTTACGCGTATCGAAAATGTCGAGTATGGCGACCTGGCCGAAAAAAGTCTTAACGAAACCGATGTTTTCTGGGCTACTGGTCTGTTTATGGATAAAGTGTTCGAAGTTGCCGATTATACGTATTTCGATTTTATTGTCAATGCAATTGCGTCACCTATACCACGTAAAATTTGGCCAAGTAAACCCGATGGTAGTTACATTTTAAAAACAAACGACGATTTGTTCGGTAGTACGGGTAAGGGACAGGCATATCTTAACTTCAGCGAATATTATCTTGCTTTTGGTTGGTTAGGCGTTGTAGTAGTATCATTTTTATGGGGATATTTTTTTAAGACCGTTTGGTTGTGGTTTCTTAGGTACAAAGAACATCCACTAGCTATTACTGCAATTTCGGTTTTTAATGCTTTCATCTATGTGATTATCTCCCGAAATTATTTTACTCAGCATTTAACTTTATTCTTTTTTACAGTTTATCCTGCGTTTTTTGTAATCTGGTTGTATCGAAAACGTTTTATAAACCCATATTTTTATGTACGTCGTCAACATAGTTGATAGGCTCGATATAGTTAATTTCGGGATCTGGAATGCTGCTATAGCCACTGCCCCTGTCTTAAAAGAAAAATTTGGGATAATTTCTCAGCTTTGGTATCCTAAAAATTCAAGTCAGGTGCCTCCAAATATTGATAAAATAGTCGAACTCATACCTATTTCTTCTTTAGATTCATTCCCATCTTTACCTGGCGATACCATCATTGTGAGTCATGGATGCTGGCGAATGCCAACACAGGTTGGAGCAAAGCTCAAAAAAAAAGGATATCCATGGATGTATGTACCGCATGGAATGCTCGAATCGTGGAGTATGCATCAAAAATGGTATCTTAAATACCCTTACTTCTGGCTTTACGAGCGAAATGCATCGCTTCGGGCCGATGTTGTTAGGGCTGTTAGTACACCCGAAAAAAATAATTTACTTAAGATTTACGACCGGGTGATTCTAATTCCGAATGGAAATCCTGTCCCTGTCAGAGAATTCGAAAAAGATTGGCAGCTAAAACCATTGACTTTTCTTTTTCTTGGTCGATTACATAAGAAAAAAGGCATAATACCTCTGATTAGGGCATGGAAAGCATCAAAACTAAACAACAATCCTCAATTTCAGCTTCTTATTGCCGGACCCGATGATGGTCTTTTAGATAAATTACAAATCGAATTTTCGGGTATTAATAATTTGAAGTACCTTGGAGCAGTATTCGGAGAAAACAAAATTAATTTACTTCGTCAGTCGCATTTCTTTGTGCTTCCCTCGTTCAGTGAGGGATTTCCTACAAGCGTTATAGAAGCTATGCAGTATGGTCTAATACCAGTTATATCAGAAGGATGTAATTTCCCTGAAGCTTTTCAAAACCAATTAGCAATAAAAGTAATCCCCGATGTTGAAAATATTAAAATTACCCTTGAGCAGATTTCTGGCATTAATGGTATGCCTCAATTAAGCATAAAATGCAAAGAGTTTGCTTGTCAAAACTATTCGATCGAGCGTATTGCCGAGCTCCAGTATCAATGTTTCAGAGATTTACTTAAATTATAATTCTTATCCCGTACAGGTAAATTGTTGAACATTCATTTAAAATAATAAATACCGATGAAAAAAATAATGATGTTTATTACCTTAGGATTTTTTGCATGCCAGCAGAAACCCGAGAATATTAGTATAGTGAGAAATCAAGTAATGCTCGATACTTTGTCCTTTGTAGCAATTGCCGATACTATTATCGCCGATATGGTAGTTAAAAATCCCGATACTGCCGACTGGTGGACTGAAAAATGTCTGCGCAGACTTAAAAGGGAGTCATTTGTCGATACGATTTTTCAACAACTATATCGTAAACAACTTGTGGCCTACGACTACTATACCAATAAACCACTCTCGACAAGTCAGATTAAGGAGATCGAGAGAAGGGAAGATTTTAATCGAAATATTGTGGGAAAGTTTCAATTCTACGAGGGCTGGTATTACGATGTCCAGAATAAGGTTTTTATTAAAAAAGTGTATGCTATCATATTTGGTTACGAAACATACGATGATAAAGGCATGGTTAAGGGCTACAAACCAATGTTTAAAGTCTTGTTTCAAGATTGATAAAAAAAAGTAAATCCCACCTTTTAAAGCGGGACTTACTAACCAATTATTAACCCAAAAACATGAAAACTAACTACTAACCAACTACTAACTAACTATTAACCAACTAACCAACTTGCTACTCTATAGAAAGAATTTTCAATAATCGTGCCAAACTCTATATACCCTTTATTTATTAATTTTAATTTTATAATTTGCTTCAACTAAACCTTTGCTTATATCGGTTAACTTTCGTTTTAAGAGTTTTTTCCGTAGAGGTGCAATACGGTCAATTAAGAGTATTCCCTCTATGTGGTCGTATTCGTGCTGAATTACACGGGCGCGGAAGCCATCATAAACTTCTTCATGGGGAATAAAATTTTCATCAACATATCGAATTCGTATATTACTATGTCGTTTAATATCTTCTCTAATTCCAGGTAAGCTCAGACATCCTTCGTTATATATCACTTCATCGCCCCATGTTTCGATAATTTCTGCATTGATAAATACTTTTCTGAAATCATTTAGCTGCGGATCTTCGTCCGCCATGGGTGAGGCATCAATTACAAAAAGCCTGATCGAAAGCCCAATTTGTGGAGCCGCTAATCCTATACCGTCTGAGGCTTTCATGGTGTCGAACATATCCGCTATAAGTTGTTGTAAGTTTGGATAATCAGGTTCAATTTCTTTGGCCACCTCTCTTAATACGGGTTGTCCATATACATATATCGGGTAAATCATGAATTTATTGTTTTATTAACATTATTTTTGATTTAAGTATTCCTGTAATATGATTGCGGCGCTCATTCGATCAATTCTCCCTTTATCCTGGCGTTGACTTCGGGTAAAACCACCTTCAATAAGCAACCGTTGTGCGATTTTTGAAGTATATCGTTCGTCGACCTGGCGTATCGGCATTTGAGGATATCGTTTAACAAACTCCTTAATAAAGGGATTTAGCTGCCTTAAAATTTCCGAACCTCCTTTTCCGTTGGTTTGTATCGGATATCCGATCAATACCATTTCGACCCCCTCATTTCGAAAATAGGTGTCTAGAAAATCCCATATTTCAGAAGGACTTATAGTTGCAAGTTGTTGGGCAAACATTTGCAAAGGGTCGCTCACTGCAATCCCAATCCTTTTTCTACCATAATCTAACGCTAAAATACGTCCCAAGGTTTAATTTTTTTGCAAATATCGGCAAAATATACCAATATAAAAGGAGCAACATTTTTTGTTTTAATCGATATACGAAACCTCATACTAAGTTTACGTTTTATAGTAATTTATTTATTTTCAGAGTGAGAAACAATAAATTATTTTTAATTTGAGAATTTGTTTACCTACCTTGTAAAAACCTTTACTTTATTTGAGTTACTTTTTTCAAAATATCGACATTTAATGAAACAAAATGAAGATACTTTTTCGTATAACTTGAATGGACAGATAAGGAGATAAAAGAAAACTAACTAACAAACCTAATCAATAACCTTAAACCAACCTGCTATGTATCAGAAAGTATGGAATAAATGTTACGGAGGAATTTGTGTTCTGAATTTTTTTAGTTTGAAGGGGATAAGATTTGAATCATACACAGGATTCAAATATGGGCGTTATCTGATTACAACCGACGAGGTGGGAAAAATAGACCGACCCTATGAGGTCGAAATAGCCTTTTTAAAAGAAGACGGGCTAACTACAAGGGAGAGCGTAAAAATTACCTATAAGGATTTTAAAAACAGGATGATTAAGGGTGTACAGGAAAGCTATTCGGGCTTTGCTCTTATTGATATTGATTTTCCTCAGTTCGACAATATTCCATCCCTTAAGTTGAGCAATCGGGATACTTTTTCAGTCGGTGCACCCATTGCCATTGTTGGGCATCAGTGGGAGCAAAACAACTTAGCCTTAAAAACGGGGATCATTTCTTCCCATCACATCCATCAAGGAAAAAAAATGCTAATGTTCGATGCCTCTATGGATAGAGGTAATGCCGGAGCCCCCCTTATTGATGCCGAAACGTGTGAGGTCATTGGTATTATTGGCCAAAGACTAAGCATTATTCACGAAGAGTACAAAGCGCTTATGAATGTAATAAACGCAAATATCGAGTCCCTGAAACTTTCGGAGGGAAAACTTACCTTAAACGATATAGATCCCATACAGGTATTAATTGCAAACCAGTATCAAATTAAACACCTTGCCCAGGAAGTTTTTCGCAAAGCTTCATTTACTTACGGTTATGCTTTACCGGTTTCGTATGTGTGCGAATTCTTCGACATTGCAGAGCTGGAGAAGGATATAGTATATATAAATGTAGAAAACAACAAGAGTAATTTATAAAAGTCATTTTGCAAATTAATTACGAGCATAAAAAGAACTGCCATGGCACTAGCTATGGCAGTTCTTTTTGATAGATTGATAAATTATTTTTTACCTTATCAGGCTAAGTTTAACGATGCTTGTTTGGGTGTATGTTTTGCCAGGTTCAAGTATCACTGAAGGAAAATTTGGTTTATTGGGAGAATCGGGGAAGTGTTGTGGCTCAATTGCAATTGCTGAACGATAATTATAGGGTTTGCCCGACTTGCCAATTACCTTACCATTCATAAAATTGCCAGAGTATACCTGAACACCTGGTTCGGTGGTATAGAGTTCAAGTATACGACCACTTATGCTATCGGTAAGACGGACGGCTAATCCAAGTTCTTTTTCCTTTTTATCGAGTACCCAGTTATGATCGTATCCTTTACCATTTTTGAGCTGTTCGTTTTCTTCGTTAATGCGCTCACCAATTTTACGGGGCTTACGAAAATCAAATGGAGTGTTCGATACATCTACAAGACTACCGGTGGGTATAAGCAAACTGTCAACAGGAGTTGTTTGACTTGCAAAAATTTCGAGATAATGATCGAGAATATCCCCATTTCCTTCACCGTGAAGGTTATAGTATGCATGATTGGTAAGGTTGATAACAGTTTTTTTATCGGTTGTGGCTTCGTATTTCATTATCAACTCGTTGTTATTGGTTAAAATGTATTGGACGGTAACTTTAAGATTTCCAGGGTAGCCTTCTTCACCGTCGGGAGAAGTGTAGGTTAGGGTAAGGGTGTCGCCTTGCTGAGTCGCATCCCAAACTTTTTTATCGAATCCTTTTAGACCTCCATGTAAGGTGTTTCCATGATCATTGGCATAAAGTTTATATTTTTTTCCGTCGAGTGTAAAAGTTGCTTTACCGATGCGATTAGCATAACGCCCTACTACACAGCCAAGATACATATCGTCGTTTAGGTAATTGTCTAAGGAACCGAAACCTAGGGTAATGTCATCATATTTTCCATTTTTGTCGGGAACAAGCATTGAAACAATTCGGGCACCGAAGTTTGTAATTTTAACAACCATGCCACTATCGTTTTTCAGGGTGTAAAGATTAACTTTTTTACCATCGATTTCGCGTTGAAAACCAGATTCTTTAACAAGGGTATCGACAGCTTCGAAGTTGTTGTTAACTTGTTTTTGTTGTGAGCAGGAGGCTATGAGAAATGTAGCCACCAAAACTTTCATAATTGTTTTCATAGTTTTTGATTTTAATAGTTATTGAAATTTCTGGTTAATGATTTACTCTTCAATTTCCGATTCGCTTGTAAGATCGAGGCTAGCGGAGAGAGGTTTGAGCTTATTCGCCGCAAGTTCTTTATAGGTTGTTCGGCTTCTATAAGCATCGCAAGCCATGTAAAGAGCATTCCGAAACGAATCGCATGATGCTACCCCTTTTCCAGCAATATCGTATGCGGTTCCATGAGCAGGCGATGTGCGGATGATAGGAAGGCCTGCTGTATAATTAACTCCTTGACCTGCCGTTAACGCTTTGAAGGGTGCTAGTCCTTGATCGTGATACATGGCTAGAATAGCATCGAATTGTTTAAATTGTCCCGAACCGAAAAATCCATCGGCAGCAAATGGACCGAATGCAAAAATATTCATTTGCTGAGCAGCTTCTATGGCTGGAATAATAATTTCTTTTTCTTCGTTGCCCAGCAGTCCATTATCGCCTGCATGGGGATTTAATCCAAGCACAGCAATCTTAGGATTGGTGACTGTAAAATCGACTAGGAGAGTTTCCTGGATAATTTTAAGTTTACTCAAAATACGTTCTTGGGTAATATACTTGGTTACCTGAGAGAGGGGTACATGTTCACAAACTAAGCCTACTCTCATTACTTCGCTTACCATAAACATGACTACATCGGAAGCTTCGAACTTGGCCTGAAGGTAATCGGTGTGGCCTTTGTAAGGGAACTTGTCCGACTGGATGTCATATTTGTTGATGGGTGCTGTTACCAAAACATCAATTTTACCAGCTTTAAGATCGCTAATTGCTTGTTCGAGGGCAATGAAAGCCGATTCTCCAGCAATAGTTGTTGCTTTACCAAGCTCGACCTTTACGTTATCATCGACACAATTGATAAGATTATTTCGTTTGGGATGAATTTCATCAATTGTCCGTACGGAATTGATTGCTACATTGTTAAGATTGAGAACTTTTTTATAGTATGCTGCAACTTTTGCCGATCCGTAGATTACAGGGATACACATATCTAAAATCCGTGGGTCGGAAAGCGTATTAAGAATTATTTCGTAACCTATCCCGTTGATATCGCCGTGTGTAATACCTACCTTAATTCTTTTCATTCGTTTGATGTTTTATTAATAAACGATGTAAGTTTAAATAAAAATTAAATTTTGTTAGCAAAAGCCTCAATAAATATTATTTTACCTGGCTTCCCGAAGTTACAGGGGCCGAAGGGACTACGAACTCTAGTCTTCCGTCCCGATCTTCAGCCATTAGTATCATGCCGTGCGATACAATCCCCTTTATTTCACGAGGTTCTAAATTGACAAGTATACATACCTGACGACCAATAATGTTTTCGGGTTCGAAATATTCTGCAATACCCGATACCACCGTTCGTTTGTCTATACCAGTATCGATGGTTAGTTTGAGTAGTTTTTTAGTTTTGGCTACCTTCTCGGCTTCTATTATGGTACCAACTCTTATATCCATTTTAGAAAAATCGTCGTAGCTAACATGGGGTTTTTGAGGTTCCACTATTGAACTAGCTGGAATATTTGATTGGTTACTTTGATGCAATTTTTCGAGTTGCTTTTCAATAGCCGCATCTTCAATCTTTTCGAACAGAAGTTCACTTTTACCTAGTTGGTGGCCTACAGGTAAAATATTAATATCTCCTGCTAAATTCCAGTTGCTTTGAGGAAGGTGGAGCATATTCGCTAGTTTTTTACTTGAAAAAGGCAAGAATGGCTCGCCCATAATAGCCAAATTAGCAGCAATTTGTAACGAATAATACAGAATAGTTTTAACGTACTCGGGATTTGTTTTAATTATAGCCCAAGGTTCGGTATCTGCAAGGTATTTATTTCCTAATCGGGCAATGTTCATATATTCTTTGAGAGCTTCTCTGAAACGAAAATTTTCAATATTGTCTTCTATGCTAAATCTAAGAGTTTTTAGTTGCTCCTTAATCTCGTTTTCATAGGAACCAACTTGAGCAGGATGAGGAACTATCCCATCAAAATATTTATGGGTAAGTACCATGGCCCGATTAACAAAGTTGCCAAGAATAGCTACTAATTCGCTGTTGTTTCGGGTTTGAAAATCCTTCCATGTAAAGTCGTTGTCTTTGGTCTCGGGCGCATTGGCAGTAAGTACATACCTTAAAACGTCTTCTTTACCCGGAAAGTCGTTGAGATATTCATGCAGCCAAACAGCCCAATTTCTTGAGGTAGATATTTTATCGCCCTCAAGATTTAGAAATTCGTTAGCTGGAACATTATCGGGGAGTATGAATTCGCCATGAGCTTTAAGCATGGCAGGAAAGACTATGCAATGAAAAACAATGTTGTCTTTTCCAATGAAATGGATAATACGTGTTTTAGGGTCCTTCCAATATTTTTCCCAGTTGGGTGTAAGCTCTTTTGTGGCTGAAATATACCCTATTGGAGCGTCGAACCAGACATAAAGAACCTTTCCTTTAGCATTCTCGAGTGGAACAGGAATACCCCAATCAAGGTCACGACTGACGGCACGAGGTTGTAGCCCCAAGTCGAGCCACGACTTGCACTGACCATAAACATTTGTTTTCCATTCTTTGTGCTCTTCAAGTATCCACTGTTTAAGCCACGACTCGTGTTTGTCGAGAGGCAAGTACCAGTGTGATGTTTTTCGGAGCACGGGTGGTTTACCGCTTAATACCGAGCGAGGATTTATTAAATCAGTTGCGTTAAGAGATGTTCCACATTTTTCGCATTGATCGCCATAGGCTCTTTCATTCCCGCAGTGGGGGCATGTCCCCATGATGTATCGGTCGGCCAAAAACTGCTGTGCTTCTTCGTCGTAGTACTGTTCCGATTCTTTTTCGATAAATTCGTTTTTACGGTATAGGGTAAGAAAAAACTCCGATGCTGTTTGGTAATGAATGGGAGAGGTGGTTCGTGAGTAAATATCGAATGAGATTCCGAAAGCTTCGAACGATTGTTTTATCATTGTATGATAACGGTCGACAATCGCTTGAGGTGAAACATTTTCCTGTCGTGCTTTGATGGTAATGGGTACTCCATGCTCGTCGCTTCCACAAACATATATTACATCTTTTCCTTTCAGCCGTAAGTATCGTACATAAATGTCGGCTGGAATGTAAACACCTGCTAAATGACCAATATGAACAGGGCCATTGGCGTAAGGCAATGCAGCTGTAACTGTGTAGCGTTCAAATTCGTTCATGTTTTATACAATTATAATCATTTTGAAAGTGACAAAGATATAAAAATACTCAGGGTGATGGAATATATTTTTGTATATTCACGCCTCAAATTTAAACTTGAGTTTGCATATGATTACCCCCGAATTCCTTAAGCCTGGTGATAGAGTAGGTATTGTTTCCCCAGCAAGGTATGTAACTGAAGCTGATATTGAGGATGCTATAAGTTTAATAAGGTCGCATGGCTACGATGTGGTGCTTGGTACTTATCTCTTTGAAAGGCATAATCAGTTTGGTGGGACAGATGAACAGCGAATTCAAGAGTTTCAGAACTTTCTCGACGATCCATCAATTAAAGCTATCTTCTGCGCTAGAGGAGGTTATGGCTCTGTTAGAGTGATAAACCGCCTCAATTGGAAAAAGTTTCTTCAACGACCTAAATGGATCGTTGGTTTTAGCGATATCACTGTTTTTCATGCAGCTTTGCATAATAAGGGTATCGAATCGCTTCATGCCCCTATGTTATTTAACTTAAAGGAGCAAAATCAGCTTTCCGAATCATGGGAGAAAACTTTTGAAATCCTTAGAGGTGAGAAACCTGTCTACAGCTGCAATTCACATCCCTTAAATAAAGAGGGTAGGGCAAGGGGTACACTTGTGGGTGGTAATCTATCGGTATGGTATAGTTTACGAGGAACCGATTTCGATTTTTTTACAGGCGGTAAAATCCTCTTTATCGAAGATATTGATGAGTATCTTTACCACATCGACAGGATGATGATGAACTTAAAACTGGGTGGTAAGCTCGATAACATTCGTGGGTTAATTATTGGTCAGATGACCGACATGAAAGATAATAAAGTACCTTTTGGTAAGTCTGCTTATGAGATTATCTCCGAATATGCAGCAGATCTTAATATACCTATCGCTTTTGGTTTTCCTGCAGGGCACGAAAATATTAATCTGCCCCTAATTTTGGGTCGTGAAATTTTACTCGAGGTTGATGATATGGTAAAAATTCAGTTTCGTTAACTCGGAGAAACTTACATGTATTTTCAAACTACAAGGGTTTCTTGGATATCCCTGAGGAGATATATCATTTTTCTTAAATTATTCTATTTATCCAGCATATCAAGATGCCAAGGATAGAATTCTATTTATAGTGCTTTAAAATTCTAATCATGTTATAGCTACAATAGTGAGCGATTCGTTCATTTAAGTAAATATGTTTGCCTGGAGGTAAGTGTTAAAATGATGTTGGGATATTGACATAGAGCTTTATACTATATTTCTTTTCCACATTGAAGTGTTTTAGAATATATTACAAAAAAATTATTTCCCCCCTAATCTCTTATTTCATATTTGTGCATAACAGTAACAATTGTCGTACCTCAAAAAAAACATTGTCCAATATCAATTGGAAGTATGGGCTAGATGCTCACAATATTCTTTTCCAATGACCTTATGAGCGTTACTTTTGTGTTCAAAAAATTACAATTATGCAACACAAAGTAAGCACTACATGGCGAGGAAATATGCAGTTTGAGGCTGAAATAGGAAATCATCGTGTAATCATGGATGCTTCGCATGATGCTGGAGGCCATGATTTGGGAGTACGTCCAAAGCAGCTTATGCTCGCCGCTTTAGCCGGATGTACAGGAATGGACGTTGTTAGTATTTTGCAGAAAATGCGGGTAAATATCGATCGGTTTTCGGTTGATGTAATTGCCGATGTAACCGAAGATCACCCGAAACATTATACCGCCATGCATATAATATATTATCTCAAGGGTAATGATATAGACCTTGAAAAGGTAAAAAAAGCTGTTGAGCTTTCGCAGGAGAGATATTGCGGTGTTTCTGCAGTATACCGCAAGGCTTTGAAGTTAACTTATGAGATTAAAATTAATGAATAGAACCAAAAAATTGTATAAAACGAAAATCAGAGAAACAAGACTATGAAGGAAAAAATACAATTCTTCCCAATTTCAGCGTTTACGGCAATAATGGGATTTGCTGGTTTAACTATAGTTTTGGGTAAGTTTTCTCAAATACAGTGGCTTCCCAGCTTTTTATACGAAATTTCATTAATCCTTTCGCTTTCCCTCTTTGCTTTATTGATACTGATGTATACGCTTAAACTAATTTGGTTTATCGATAATGTAAAAGCAGATTTAGTACATCCGACTCGGGTTAATTTTTTTTCTACCATAAGTATCTCAATGTTATTAATATCGGTCGCTTTAAATCTTTTTTACCCCTATGTTGCTCGAATCATTTGGTGGGCAGGAGTATCTTTGCATACTTTTATATTACTTAAAACCATAAGTTTCTGGATGCAGAATCGTTTCGAGGTTCAGCAATTTAACCCTGTATGGTTTATACCTGTTGTAGGTAGCATGATTATTCCTATTAATGGTGTTGATTTTGCCCCATTGTTGTTTTCCTACATTTTTTTTGCTGCAGGTTTCTTTTTTTGGGTCATTCTTTTTACTCTTTTTATGTTTAGAACAATTTTTTATTCGCTTATCCCGCAAAAGCTTATTCCTACACTTTTTATTTTACTAGTACCACCATCCATAGGTTTTATCTCCTATATGCGTATTACAGGTAGTTGGGATTCTTTTGCAATAACTATGCTTTCGTTGGCATATTTCATTAGCGTTTTACTATTATTTATGTATAAAGTGTATAAGAATATCAATTTCAATTTATCGTGGTGGGCATTTACTTTCCCTTTAACAGCAGTTGCTACTGCCTCTACAATAGCATATCAGATATCCTTAGTTACAATATTCAAAATATTTGCATGGCTATTTTTATCGGCAGCATTATTTGCTTTTGTAGTTGTAACTTGGAACACCATGATTTCTATACGTAAAGGCGAAATATGTAAGAGTGAAGAATAGCTTAAGAAGTCTATTATCCATAACATACTTGATTTCCAAAATTAGCGGCTTTGAGAACTATTGTACCTAAATCGTAAAAAAATACTAATAATTCATTCAATGAAAAGAAAGATTATAAAAATTATAATAAGTATACGTATGTATATTTTACTCGTGTTGGGTATTCTTTTTTACGTTTTAGTGTCATATTATCAATTGCCTCTTTGGTTAGTTCTATTAGCAGGAATCGTATTAGGTCTTATTTTCGGAAAAGTATTTTGTCGTTGGGTTTGCCCAATAGGTTTGTTTATGGAAATAATGATGAACCTTATACCTAATGGGAAGTTAGCGGCAATGTATCAATATCACAAGTTGGGATGTCCCATTGCGTGGGTTGAGGGTTGGCTAAACAGATGGTCGGTTTTTAAGATTCGCCTCGATAGTGCTAGTTGCAAATCATGCGGAGTTTGCGATACGAAGTGTTATATTGTTTCAATAGAATCTAAAAAGTTTAGTCTTTACAAAGTAGGCAAAGAAAATCCTGGTTCAAGCTATACCTGTTCGAAATGTCTTCAGTGCATAGCGGCTTGTCCTAACGGAAGTTTAAGCTTTAAACCTTAAATGAAACTTTCAAAAGTTATTGAATCAGCTAATTGATAGGTATATTAAAGAAAAATAACTATTAAATTTATTTTGAAAAATGGCTCTAACTGTAAGTTCTTATCTCTGTCCACAAAATCATCGTTGCCCGCTTATTAGAATATGCCCTGTGGGAGCAATATCTCAAAATGGTTATGGTTTGCCAGTAATTGATGAAGCAAAGTGTATCGAGTGTGGAAAATGTATACGATATTGCCCAACAGGTGCTATTGTGAATAAAAATTAATTTTTTGTTTAATGAAAAATAAAAATTCTATCGAAATAATTGCAGTCGACAAAAAAATAACTTATTTTTATTAATTAAAATTTGAAAAAACTATGGATACTGAAGTTGTTCCAATGCCACGGATCGGCGATGATGCTCCAGCATTTGAAGCTGTGACTACCCAGGGGAAAATTAATTTTCCTGCCGATTATAAGGGAAAATGGGTTATTCTCTTTAGTCACCCCGCCGATTTTACACCGGTTTGTACCTCAGAATTTATGACTTTTGCCAGTATGGAAGAAGAGTTTAATGCTCTTAATTGTCAATTAGTTGGACTTTCGGTCGATGGCCTTTATAGCCATATTGCCTGGTTGCGTACCATTAAGGAAAAAATTGAATTTAAAGGGATGAAAAATGTAGAAGTGAAATTTCCTCTTATAGAAGATATTACGATGGAAGTTTCGAAAAAATATGGTATGATACAACCAGGAGAAAGTAACACAAAAGCGGTTCGAGCTGTGTTTTTCATTGATCCTATTGGGAAGATAAGAGCAATTATCTATTATCCGCTCTCGTTGGGTCGAAATTTTGAAGAGCTCAAACGGGTTCTTATTGCCCTACAAACAGCAGATAAGTTTGGAGTTGCTACACCTGCCGACTGGCAGCCAGGGGATGATGTCATTGTTCCACCTGCCGGTTCGTGCGGCACTGCTAAAGATCGCGTAGAAGGTAAGGAAGCAGGAATTAAATGCTACGATTGGTTTTTCTGTACAAAACCTATTAGTAAAGATGAAGTATTTAAAGCAATAAAAAAATAGAGCAATTAAATACGTATTTACCAAGGCACATGATAATCCATGTGCCTTTTTTTTTGACTTCGAAGGTGAAAAAGAAATCAAAATATTAACCGGTTTAAATAAATGTTTACCAAATAAATAGTAAAGTAGCTTTAGGAAAAATAACATAATTAACAAAACAGGTTTCAACCATCAGTTTATTTAAATCCATTCCAAACTGCATAGATCATCAGGTAATTTAAAAACCGACTATTATATTTGTTCGCTTTTTACAAATTAAGTGGAAGTATAAAACTTTAATAGAATGGGACTTAAGATAATAGTATTAGCAAAGCAGGTTCCGGATACGCGCAATGTTGGTAAAGATGCCATGAAAGCCGATGGAACCGTCAACCGAGCTGCATTGCCAGCCATTTTCAATCCCGAAGATTTAAATGCGTTAGAACAGGCGTTACGTTTGAAAGATCAAATCCCGGGCACTACGGTTACCCTACTGACAATGGGTCCAGTAAGGGCAGCCGAAATTTTACGCGAAGGGTTATTTCGTGGAGCCGATGATGGTATCCTGTTAACCGACAGGGCCTTTGCAGGTTCCGATACATTAGCTACATCGTATGCTTTGGCATGTGCCATTAGAAAAATCGGAAAATTTGATGTTATAATTGCAGGCCGTCAGGCTATCGATGGCGATACTGCGCAGGTAGGTCCGCAGGTTGCAGAAAAACTTGGTATTCCTCAGATTACTTATGCCGAAGATATTATATCCATAAAGGATGGGGTAATTAGGGTAAAACGTCGTCTTGAAAGAGGGGTTGAAATTGTTGAAGGAAAATTACCCTTAGTGGTTACTGTAAATGGCTCTGCTCCTGCGTGTCGTCCTCGCAATGCCAAATTGTTGATGAAATATAAGCATGCTACTACCCTAAGTGAACGGGCAGAAAAATCGGAAGATTATCTATCGCTTATTAATGAAAAACCATACCTCAATATAAAGGAATGGAGCGCAAATGACATCGAATGCGATAGGGAGCAACTTGGCTTAAATGGTTCGCCTACCAAAGTTAAAAAGATCGAAAATATTGTTTTTCAGGTTAAAGAAGCCAAGAGGCTTACCGATAGCGATACGGATATCAATCAACTTATGAAAGAACTAATCGAAAACCACACGATTGGATGATTTTAAATATTAAATTTTGAAGGTATGAATAACATTATAGTTTTTTGCGAGATAGAAGATGGTAAGGTTCAGGATGTTAGCCTCGAATTGCTTACCAAAGGTCGTAAGCTTGCCAATGAGTTAGGTTGCAAGCTTGAGGCATTGGCCATTGGACATAAACTCGATGGCATCGAAAAGCAAATTTTTCCATTTGGAGTTGATACGCTCTATGTGGCCGAAGATCCACGATTAGAACATTATTTGACTTTACCCTATACCTCTATTACCGTTAAGCTTTTTGAGGAACAAAAGCCACAAATTGCTCTCATGGGAGCTACAACTGTTGGAAGAGATTTAGGCCCAAGAGTGTCGTCGGCATTACATAGTGGTCTAACAGCCGATTGTACCGAGCTGGAAATTGGCCCTCATACCGAAACTAAAACAAATAAAACATACGAAAACCTGCTTTATCAAATTCGTCCTGCTTTTGGAGGAAATATTATTGCTACCATTATTAATCCCGATTGTCGTCCACAGATGGCAACAGTAAGGGAAGGGGTGATGAAAAAAGAAATTTACGATCCAAATTATAAAGGTCAGTTGGTAAAGCTGGATGCTAAGAAATACCTCAACGATAGCGATTTTGTCGTTCGCATCATCGAAAGACAAATGGAAAAATCGAAAGTTAATATTAAAAATGCATCCATTATCGTTGCCGGTGGTTACGGCGTAGGTTCGAAAGAAAATTTTCAGTTACTGTACGAATTGGCTGAAGTTCTTGGAGCCGAGGTTGGTGCATCACGAGCTGCTGTCGATGCTGGTTATGCAGAACACGACAGGCAGATTGGACAAACCGGTGTTACTGTTCGACCGAAACTTTATATTGCCTGCGGTATTTCGGGTCAGATTCAACACATTGCAGGTATGCAGGAGTCGAGTATGATCATTTCAATTAATAGCGATCCCTATGCACCTATTAATAAAATTGCCGATTATGTGATAACCGGAAACATCGAAGACGTTATACCTAAAATGATTAAATACTATAAACAGAATACCAAATAAGCTACATTTTTCAACTTTATAAACCAGAAAATTATGGGCAACTTTTATACCGATAATCCCGACCTTAAATTTCAGCTACAACATCCTTTAATGAAAAGGATTGTAGAACTTAAGGAGAGAAATTTTACCGAAAAAGATAAATACGACTATGCTCCTCAGGATTTTGAGGATGCTATGGATAGCTATGATAAAGTGCTAGAGATAGTTGGTGAGATCTGTGCTG
Organism: Bacteroidales bacterium; assembly: GCA_026416115.1. Taxonomy (GTDB): domain Bacteria; phylum Bacteroidota; class Bacteroidia; order Bacteroidales; family DTGW01; genus JAKPGM01. The sequence continues at coordinate 39,662 of JAOAFU010000128.1, forward strand.
AAATTGTTGCACCTAATGCTGAAGGGGTAGATCATGAAGGCCCTCAATTAGTGAATGGACGTGTAAAATATGCTTCGGGCACACAGGTTAATCTCGATGCACTCAAGCAGGCTGGATTAATGGGTATGTCGTTACCACGTCGTTTCGGAGGTTTAAACTTTCCGATTGTACCTTACATTATGGCAGCCGACATAGTTTCGCGCGCCGATGCTAGCTTTGTAAATATCTGGGGTTTACAGGACTGTGCCGAAACAATCAACGAGTTTGCTTCGGAAGAACAAAAAATGAAGTATCTTCCACGGGTGTGCGAAGGGGCCACCATGGCTATGGATTTAACCGAACCCGATGCAGGTAGCGACCTACAGGCTGTGATGCTTAAAGCTACATACGACGAAAAAACAAACCAGTGGTACCTTAATGGGGTAAAACGTTTTATTACCAACGGTGATGGCGATATAGCCCTGGTACTTGCACGTTCGGAAGAAGGCACCACCGATGGCCGTGGACTTTCGATGTTTATTTACGACCGCCGAAATGGAGGTATTACCGTTCGTCGTATCGAAAACAAGATGGGTATCAAGGGTTCCCCCACCTGCGAACTTGTATTTAAAAATGCACCTGCCGAGCTATGCGGCCAGCGTAGATTGGGATTGATAAAATATGTGATGGCTCTTATGAACGGAGCACGTCTGGGTATTGCAGCTCAGTCGGTTGGTATCAGCGAAGCCGCTTATCGCGAAGCTCTCGCATACGCAAAAGAACGACAGCAGTTTGGTAAACCCATTATCGAATTTCCTGCCGTGTACGAAATGCTCTCGGTAATGAAGGCTAAACTCGATGCTTCGCGTTCGCTTCTATACGAGACAGCTCGGTATGTTGATATTTACAAAACATTAATCCATATCTCCGAAGAGCGCGAATTGACCAAAGAAGAAAAGGAAGAGCTCAAAAAATATCAGAAATGGGCCGATCTATTTACCCCATTGGCTAAAGGCATTGCCTCGGAATTTTGTAATCAAAATGCTTACGATGCTGTTCAGATTCACGGCGGTTCGGGTTTTATGAAAGATTACCCAGTTGAACGAATATATCGTGATGCACGTATTACTTCTATTTATGAGGGAACAACTCAGTTACAGGTTGTTGCTGCTATTCGTGGGGTAACTACGGGAGCTTATCTTGCGCGAATCAAGGAGTTTGAGGCTACTGAAATTAAACCTGAACTCGAAACCTACCGTCGCATTCTTGTTGATATGACAAATGCCTATGAAGAAGCTGTTAAAAAGGTTGTTGACACCAATAACAACGAATTTATCGACTTTCATGCACGACGTATGGTGGAAATGGCAGGTTTTATCATTATGGGCTATTTACTCCTGCTGGATACCAATAGAGATCACAACTATTGGAAAACACTTGAAGTGTATCTTAAGTTTGCCCGTTCGCAAAACGAACAACGTGCCCAGTTTATACGTTACTCCAATGTCAACGACCTGGGTAAATTTAAAGTAGAATAGAAAAATTTAGGGTTAGGTATATTTTTAAGCTCTGGCCAAAAAAATTGGCTAGAGCTTTTTTTTTGTTTTAATTTTGATTAGGCTTAATATTTCTGTTCTTGGTTTATATTTGTTTTTAAGTTACAGTGCATGTGAATACGGATTTGGTTAAAAAATAATTAATGTTCAAAATAAATCCATTATTAATCGAAAACATTCGCATAGCTGTTCGATCGATTAGGGCCAACGCTATACGTAGCTTTTTAACAGTTTTTATTATTGCTTTTGGCATCATGGCTTTAGTTGGTATTCTTACAGCCATCGATGCAATTAAAAACACCCTCAATCGCGAATTTTCGCTAATGGGGGCTAATAGTTTTGCAATTGTACAACGCGATGTTCAGGTTCGACAATTTGGACGACAGGAACGTCGGCTCAACGATCCTAATATCACCTACCAACAAGCCAGAGAGTTTAAAGAAAGATATACTTTTCCTGCCATTGTTGCCATTTCGGGTCATGTGTCGGGTATGACAACTGTTAAATATGGAACCGAAAAAACCAATCCTAATATCGATGTGTGGGGAGTCGACGAAAATGATGTCCTTACCTCCGGCCGTGAAATTGAAAAAGGTAGAAATTTTACAACCGACGAGATTGAAATGGCTAAGCATGTAACCATTCTTGGTGCCGAAGTTGCCCGAAAACTTTTTAAAACAAATGAAGATCCTATTGGAAAAGTGGTTTCAATTGCAAATGGCAAGTATAGAGTGATAGGTATTTTTAAAGAAAAAGGTTCAAGTTTCGGTGGGTGGGACAGAATATGCCTTATTCCTGTTACTAATGCACGACAGTATTTTCCTAACCCTAATCAGACATACCGAATCAATATAAAACCTATCGATGCTCAGTTGTACGAAATTGCTATGCAGGAAGCCGAAGGGTTATTTAGAATTATTAGAAGACTTAAACCTTCGGACGAAAGTGATTTTTCGCTCGAAGCTAGTAATTCAATTTCTCAGATGCTGATAAATAACATTCGATTAGTTACATTGGCAGCAACGCTTATTGGTATTATTACACTTTTCGGTGCTGCTATTGGTTTGATGAATATCATGCTGGTATCGGTAACCGAACGTACTACCGAAATTGGTATTAGAAAAGCTATTGGTGCAAAGGCATCTACAATTCTTCAGCAATTTCTTATCGAAGCTATTATTATAGGTCAGCTTGGAGGTGTGGTAGGTATTTTCTTGGGAATCGGTATAGGCAATATGGTGTCATTGATTATGGGTGGTAAGTTTATTATTCCATGGGTGTGGATACTAACTGGAGTGTTTTTATGTCTTGTAGTTAGCCTTGTTTCAGGAATGTTTCCCGCGCAAAAAGCGGCCAAAGTCGATCCCATTGTTTCGCTCAGGTACGAGTAAACTTTTTTTTTCATCAAAAATAGGTTTATTTCTTTCGTTTTAAGACTTAACCATTTTTTTCTATGTTATTTTAAGATTTTTTCTATATTTGTAACAACCTAACTTTTTCGACATGACCGATCTTTTTATCGAAAAGACCTCTAATACACCACAGGCCAGTTTTAATGCTACTACAGGAATAATGACCATAGAGGGTCGTTCGATACCCGAAAATCCAAGTCATTTTTATGATAAACTTCTGACATGGTTAAAAGAATACTATACATCCCCACAGCCTCTCACACAATTTCACATTAAACTTGAATATATCAATAGTGGTTCTTCCAAAGCAATGCTCGACATTTTCCGTCTGGCAAAAGAGCACCACGAAAATGGTAACAAATGTTTGGTGGTATGGTATGCCGAAGAAGACGATGAAGCAGTAATGGAGCTTGGGCAGCACTATCAGTATACTCTCAAATTACCTTTTGAATTTAGGACCTACTAACTTTTATTCAACTTATGACATCCGAGCAAGCGCAGGAGCGGATTGAGTTTTTGCGAAAAGAACTTCATCGGCTGAATTATCATTACTATGTATTAAATAAACCTTTACTGTCGGATTTTGAATATGATAAACTATTAAAAGAACTAGAAACGCTCGAAAAACAGTATCCACAATTCTTCGATGAGAATTCGCCAACGGTTCGGGTAGGTAGTGATATTAATAATGAGTTTGAGCAAAGGCCTCATCAATATCCTATGCTTTCGTTAACCAATACATACTCGTACGAAGAATTAAGAGATTTCGATGTGCGAGTATCAAAAATTCTTGGCACAAATGCATACCAATATGTTTGTGAACTTAAATACGACGGGACATCGATTAGCTTGATATATGAGAATAGAAGGTTAACATATGCAGTTACCCGTGGTGACGGAGAAAAGGGGGATATTGTTACAGCCAATGTAAAAACGATACCTACAGTTCCTCTTGTTGTTGAGCATCCCCAAGCACCCGAAAATTTTGAAGTACGTGGGGAAATTATGCTCAATCGTATACAGTTTGAAAAGCTAAATCGTGAACGAATAGAAAACGGCGAGGAACCATTTGCTAATCCACGAAATGCTGCAGCAGGTACCTTGAAATTGCTCAAATCGAGCGAAGTAGCTAAACGTAAGCTCGATTGTTTTGTATATTATCTTCTTACCGATCCTGTTATAGAAAATAGCCATTTTAAATCAATACAGCTATTACGTGAGTGGGGGTTCCACGTTCAGCCGTATATCGCATTATGCTCAAACATCGACGAGGTGTATGCTTTTATTCAACATTGGGAAAAAGCTCGTGAACAACTTCCATTCGATATCGATGGGGTAGTGGTCAAAATAGATGATATTCGTCAGCAACAACAACTTGGCTTCACGGCTAAATCGCCCCGTTGGGCTATAGCATATAAATTTAAAGCCGAGCAAGCAATTACCCGCCTCATTAGTGTCTCGTTTCAAGTTGGACGTACTGGAACAGTTACACCAGTTGCCAATCTCGATCCCGTAGTCTTGGCTGGAACCACTGTAAAACGGGCATCGTTACATAATGCCGATCAAATTGCTTTGCTCGATTTACATTACGACGACTATGTGGTTATTGAAAAAGGTGGTGAGATTATTCCTAAAATTGTCGATGTTGATATTGACAAACGTTCTAGTAATTCGAAACGTGTAGAATTTATTACCCATTGTCCCGAATGTGGAACTCAGCTTCAACGTAACGATGGAGAGGCAAGGTACTTTTGTCCCAATGAGAAAGGTTGCCCACCTCAGCTAAAGGGCAAAATCGAGCATTTTATTAGCCGCAAAGCTATGAACATTGAGTCGCTTGGCGAGGGGAAAGTCGAACTGCTTTTCGATAAGGGCTTGGTTCGCAGCGTTGCAGATTTGTACGAACTTACTTACGAACAGCTTTTCGGTCTTGAGAAAGTTATTGAAGATCCTTTACAAGGAAAAGTAAAAAAAATTAGCTTCAAAGAAAAAACAGTAGAAAATATTCTCAAGGGAATTGAGTCATCAAAACAAGTACCTTTCGAACGAGTGCTTTTTGCATTAGGGATAAGATATGTGGGCGAGACTGTCGCTCGGCGACTTACTTCTCATTTTAAAAGTATAGACGCCTTGCAAAAAGCAACTTTCGAGGATCTTATCAGTGTTCCTGAAATAGGTGAAGTAATAGCCCAAAGTATTATTGAATGGTTTTCTGATCCTGATAATATCAAGTTAGTCGATCGGTTGAAATCCTATGGCATACAATTACAAGTAAAACAAGAACATATCGCAAAACAATCGGATATTTTGGCTGGCAAAAATATTGTTGTAACTGGTAGCTATGCTACTCCCGATCGTCGAAAAGAGATAGAAGAGCTGGTTATATTGCATGGTGGAAAACTAACAGACAACGTATCGTCGAAAACATCGTTCATTATTGCCGGCGAAAATCCCGGACCTTCCAAAATTCAAAAAGCTAATCAGTTGAATATACCGGTTATTTCCGAGAGTGAGTTTCTCGAGCTGATTAAGAATTAGCTGTTTCTCCAACAGTAGTCTCTTGAGAAAGTTTTCTGGGTATTGAAATGTGAAAAATGGTTCCTTTATTTATTTCCGACTTCACATCGATATTGGCTTGATGCAGCAAAGCGATACGATTAACTATCGAAAGACCTATACCACTTCCGGCTTGTCCCTGACTATTTTTAGTACGGTACAGAGGTTCAAAAATGTACTTGATTTCTTCTTTGGGAATTCCTATTCCTTCGTCGATAAATTTAAGATCTACTGTTTGCTCATTATAGTCGATTTTTACAGTTACTTTTCTGTTTGGCGAAAACTTACATGCATTGTCGATAATATTAGAAATCATAATTTTTAGCAATCTTGGATTACCCTTCACGGTGATGCTATCCTCTTCATCTGGAAATTTTTCAAACTCAACATATACATTGTAACCTTTTCCTTGACGAAGCAAGTCGTCCTGTACGGAGAAAATCAGTTCATCAAGCCTTACTTTTTCAAACTTTATGCGAGCAGGTTCGGTATTAGCTTCGGCCAGTTCGAGAAAACCATTGATAATGGTACTCATATTATTTACGTCGTCGAGGATTGATTGAAGCACCTTTTGATATTCTTCTGCCGATCGGTTTTTAATAAGAGTTACTTCAATTTGTCCTTTTATAGAAGTAATGGGGGTACGAAGCTCGTGTGAAGCATTTGAAACAAACATGCGTTCGGTTTCGAAAGCTTTTTCAAGTCGCTCGAGCATCTTATTAAAAGTCTTGGCAAGTTCGGCTATTTCGTCTTTGTTGTTTGCTATAGAAAGTCGGCTGTGCAAATTTGAGGCTTTTATTTCATCAACCTGGCGAATAAGTTCTTTAATGGGTTGGAGCGACTGTCGTGTATTAAGTATGGCCGCCAAAACAGTTAATAGCATTGAAATAGCAAAAACAATGATCAGGATAAAACGAAGGTTTTTAAGCTCGGCCATACCATAATAATCTTCGGCAGTTGTTAGTACGTAATATTTATGCTTATTGTAATTATATACAATACACAGATAAACTTTATCGTCCTTTGTACGAAAATTACTGTCGGTCCAACGCATGTAGGAGAATGCAGGCAATATTTTGGCTGTCGAAGCCGAGTCGGTATTACTGTAAAGGATGTTTTTTGACTCATCAAGGACCCAAACCTTAACATCGCGTAGAGTCGAGATGGTAGTTTCGTCGATAATCTTAAGCAAACCGGGACTTATATCTTTGATGTTAAGTAATAAAGTCGCAGTGTTGAGCGCTTTATGGCGTAAACGTAAATAAAAATCGTATTGACGATATCGCAGAGAGAAAAGATAGACACTAATCGACGAAACAGCTAAAATACCAGCAACTAAAAGGGTAAAGTTTATAGTAAGTTTAGTTTTAATTTTCATTTTTCAAGAAAGTTAGATATTTTCCTCTTCATCTTTGAGCATGTAGCCTAAACCAACGCGGGTGTGTATTAAACGTTTCGAAAAACCAGTGTCGATTTTCTTTCTAAGAAAGTTAATATACACATCAACTACGTTTGTTCCTGTATCGAAGTCGACACCCCAAATTTTTTCTGTAAGCTCGAGGCGTGATATAACTTTTCCTTCGTTGAGGGCCAAATATTCGAGTAAGGCATACTCTTTAGCTGTAAGATCTACCTTTTTACCCGAACGAATAGCAATTTTTGCATTTCGGTCGATAATTAGGTCGGCTATCTGAATTTTAGCTTCTGGCTCTTTAGTAATTCGCTGAAACGAACGCTTAAGTAAGGCACGTATTCGAACAAGTAATTCATCAAATTCGAAAGGTTTGAGTAGGTAGTCGTCGGCACCGAAATCAAAACCTTTGACTTTATCCTCGAGACTACCCATGGCTGTAAGCATCAGGATGGGTACCTGTAGATTAGTTCGTCTGATGGCTTGGCACACTTCAAACCCATCCATTAGAGGAAGTTTAATATCGAGAATGATAAGATCATAATTTTCTTTAAATGCTTTCTCTTTTCCAGCAAGACCGTCGTAAGCAATATCTACTTTGAAATTGTGTTCTTCGAGTCCTTTCTGAATAAAAGCTGCAACCTTTTTTTCGTCTTCAATAATAAGTATTCGAGCTGTTTCTTCCATAGAATAGCGTGCTACATTAACACACAAAGTTAATCATTATGTTGTAGATAAAGTAAGTAGCATGTTAGAATGAAAAAAAAATTATCTTTGTGTCGAAAAAAGAAGGAAAGAACTATTAGTTCGTTTAAACTATTAATTTACAAATTAATACACATGGCTAAAATTAATTTTGGTGGGGTTATAGAAGAAGTAGTAACCCGCGAAGAGTTTCCCTTAAGCAAGGCGTTGGAAGTATTGAAGAACGAGACCATTGCCGTAATTGGGTATGGTGTTCAGGGGCCAGCGCAGTCGCTCAATATGCGCGACAACGGATTTAATGTAATTATCGGACAGGCACCCGAATTCAAGGCCGACTGGGATAAGGCAGTTAACGATGGATGGGTACCGGGCAAAACACTTTTCCCAATAGAAGAGGCTGCTGCAAAAGGTACAATTATTCAGTATCTTGTGTCGGATGCAGCTCAGCGTGCCCTTTGGCCTGTGATTAAGCCTCATCTTACTAAAGGGAAAGCTCTGTATTTTTCCCACGGTTTTTCTATTACTTATAAAGATCAAACCGGGGTTGTACCTCCTGCCGACATAGACGTAATACTGGTTGCTCCTAAAGGTTCAGGTACCAGTGTTCGTAGAAACTTTCTAGCTGGTTCGGGTATAAACAGTAGTTATGCTGTATTTCAGGATGCTACTGGTAAAGCACTCGAACGTACCTTGGCATTGGGTATTGCCATAGGTTCGGGGTATTTGTTCCCAACCACTTTTGAAAAGGAAGTTTATAGCGACCTTACTGGCGAACGTGGAGTTCTTATGGGTGCACTGGCCGGAATTATGGATGCTCAGTACGAAGTATTACGTAAAAATGGTCACAGCCCCTCCGAAGCTTTTAACGAAACAGTTGAGGAGCTTACTCAAAGTCTTATTCGTTTGGTCGACGAAAAAGGCATGGATTGGATGTATGCCAATTGCTCGGCTACCGCACAGCGTGGCGCTCTCGACTGGCGTCCAAGATTTAAAGAAGCTGTTATGCCAGTTTTTGAAGACCTTTATCAACGAGTTAAGGATGGTCGTGAATGTAAACGAGTACTCGAAGCTACCAGTGGTCCTAACTACAAAGAACAGCTCGAAAAAGAACTTAAAGAGCTGCGCGAAAGCGAAATATGGGCTACCGGAGCCGAAGTTCGTAAATTACGTCCTAAAGTTTAAACTTTATATTTTCTTAAAGAAAAAGCTGCCCCACTTCGGGCAGCTTTTTTTGCGTTCAACTACTAACCAATTAAAAATAAGCTAACCTAAATTATGCAATCAAAGTTACGGGTAGAACCTTATAATAATTGCATTTTCTTCCTATTTTTTTGTTAATGTTTACGGTACAGAATGTTAACAGAAAATCTCTATGTTTTTTAATAATTAGTTGTTGGTTAATAATTAAGATCCTAATTTATTAATTTTCAAAAAATTAGCTTTAATGTTTTTTTAGACCTTGAATAACCTAATATGTTATTTGGCAACGTTCCAAAGCACATCATACATTGCCCTCTCATTTAAGTTAATAAGATAGTAAAGCAGAAAGGATTTAAGTCGCTGCTGGTAAGATTAGTAGTAGAAGGAAGCGGAGAGCGAGGGATTCGAACCCCCGGACCCACATAAGCAGGTCAACAGATTTCGAGTCTGCCCCATTCGACCACTCTGGCAGCTCTCCAAGTTGTGCGCAAAATTAATATTTAATTTTAACCTCGCAAAATTATAAAGCAAAACTACACGTTTAGAACTATATTTGCCCAATAACTTCTATAAATTTAGATGATCATGAGAGTATGGCTTACTTTGATTGTTATCGGAATTGTCTCGTGTACAACCAACGATTCAAAAAACTTTCAGATTGATGGTTTTGTTGAGGGTGCCACCGACAGAATAATTATCGTTAAAAAATTTGATGGTGAAGGTTATATTACAATCGATTCGATTAAGGTTCGCAATGGTGAGTTTTCTTATAAGGGAAAGTTAAAACATCCCGAATTATTCCGATTTTATCTGAATAATACTGAGGAATATTTTCCAGTTTTTATCGAAAATAAGAGAATAGCAATTAATACCTCGGTTAAAGATTTTCGTTCTGCAAAAGTTAGTGGTTCTGAGAGCCATATGCTATACATGTCGTTTGTTTACAAGGTAGATAGTATAAATCGTTCGGCATCTCCTTTAATTGTTCAGCTTAAGAATAAGCAATTGGATGAAAATAAGAAGATCGCTATAAAGGCACGTCTCGATAGCATCTCAAAACAACAACTTGATTATGTTAAATCGTTTGTATTAATGTACCCCCGTTCGGTAGTTTCTCTTTATATTCTTTATAAATATTTATCTAACGAATTACCCGTCGAGGAGTTTGAGCAGCTCTATCGTCAGATGGATACGTCGTTATATCAAACTAAGTATGCTAATTATATCGAACATCAACTAGAAATCTTAAAACATACACAGGTAGGACAAAAAGCATTTAATATAATACTGCCCGATACAACTGGTACCAGTGTCGCTCTACATGATATTAAGAGCCGTTTTGTCATTGTTCAATTCTGGGCCTCGTGGTGCGATGCTTGTAGAGAAGAGATGCCCGAGATGGTTAAATATTTCGAAAAAAATAAAAAGCAACTTTCTATTTACAGTGTGTCCCTCGATACAAATTTTAAACGTTGGACAGAGGCTATAAGGTACTTTAAAATGAATTGGACAAATGTTTCGGACCTAAAAGGTTGGAAAAACTCTGCTGCTGTAACATTTGGAATAAGATCCATTCCCTCATATATACTGCTCGACGAAGAAAAAAAGATTTTATACAGGGGTTCAAGTCTTGATCAAATAAAAAACATAATGGAAGTTGGAAGATAATATGCAAAAAAACTATTTTTGTTAGATAAAAATTGAACAAGATTTTTTAACTGCGTAATATGCACAAGCTTACTTTAAATTTTAAATAAACAAAACATGAAACCTATTAAAAGTGCATTGGGAATTTCAGTCTGGCTGCTTAGACTATCGTTTCTTTTTATGGTTGCTGTTACATTTGGAGAGGAAGTTTTAGCCTTCGAATACCGTGGCAGGGAGTTTTATTTTGCTGCTGCCTATTTAATATTAACCCTATTGATATTTTTGGGAGGTTTTTCATCTAAACCGACGCTTACGGTTTTACCCGGCTTGTTGATATGTTTACTGTCGATATATACGATAGTCCTTCAAATTATGAATGGTTACAATGCTTCTCTTGCCACCATGTTTATGCTCTGTACCCTTGGTTTTTTCTTTGCTTGTAAAGGAACTAATAAATGAAAACATCCTCGACTGGAAATTTGCTTTTAATAATTTGCCTGGCGTTTATTTTATCTCCCAGGGAGTTTTTACTTTGTCAAACTAAAACTAACGAAATTAAGGAAGCTACTGTTACCTATAAGAGAAGCGGTACACATTCGACCGATCCCAATGCAAAACCAACTCAACCCAATCAGCCGACCACAACCCCTGCAATGGCTAAAAAAGATCATACGCAGCCAGTTGGCGAAAAAATGGATACTATTATCAAACTTGGAGGGAAAAGAATTGTATGTAGTGTAAAAAAAGTGAACCCATCGTCGGTTACTTATAGCCTGCCAAGTTCAAACGTTCAGTTGGATATTTTACGCAAGGATATTGAAAAGATTATATATAAAACAGGCAAGGTAGATGTTTTTAACAAGCCTATTTTTTCGGTTGTGGATAAGCTCGACTGGCAAGCAGTAATGATTACAGAAAACCCCTCGGATGTTTCGGGTTTATATCAACGAGGTGTTATTAAGGCCAATGCTTCTTCGGGCAGTAGAAGTCCTAAAGCTGCCAAACAGAGTGCAATGATCAGGTTGCAAAAGAAAGCAGCCAACATGGGGGCTCTTATAGTATTGTTAGTACGATCGGAGATGAAAGGTGGCTATGGGGAGATCCCCGGATGGGAACTTGAGGGCATAGCATACAGCGATACACCACCTACCGATACAGCTGCTGTTAATAAAGCCATTCGTGAACTAATTGAGCGAACCAATCAGGCCAAAGCCAAAGGTGGCCAATAAAACTATTCGTAGCGGCTATAAAACCATATTTTTAATTCAGGATGTGTTTGTGTAATACGGATATATTCATTTACTGCTCTTTGCCGATCGGGAAATGCTATCAATGAAACCCGAAACAAAGTATCGTTAAAGGATAAAATATTTGGCGTAAAACCTAACTGTTTTAGCTCTTTCTGACATTCCATAGCATTTTCCTTATTCTTAAAACTTCCAGCAATAATATGGTAAACCAGTTGTTTTGATTCAACTTTTTCTTCCGACATCACTTTATTTTCATTCGTGTCTAAATTGGCCTTTTTTTCTTGTTCTATTGATAAAGCTTGACGGTTGATCTGTCGAATTTCTTCTATATGCGGCGATTCGGACTTTTTAAACCATGGAATCTCAGCAATCCAGTGTTCAATGGGAGTAAGAACCTTAGTTAGTTCGAAATTCTTTAATATGTTCGAATTGGCTATTACAAAAAAGAGAACAATGATAGCAGCAGCTGAAATAAGCCCGACCTTAACAAAGGTAGGGAAACCAGAGCTTTTACGAAAATTTTTTGGAGTCACTGAGGATTGGGCTAAAGTTGATGTTTGCGACTGCAATGTTGATGTTTCGGCTGAAGCAGGTAGGCTAATGTCTTTATAGCCCATGTTATAAGCAAAAAGAGAGCTGTTTTTGTCTTCCTCAAACACTATCTTGTTATCAACATGCTTTAATGTTCCTATTTGTGGAATTTTGTAAGTTTTACTTTCTGCTAATTGCTTTTTAATCTCTGTTAAGAAGTTATTGAAAATTTCATGTGCCTCTTTCTCGGAGAAATGATGGTTTATTTTCAAAAAATTGATAAAATCGTCAATTGGCTCGTTGGTGAGTTCAATAAACTCGATTTTATAGCGAGGTGGAAGAATTTTACGCGTGAAACGTAAAACTTCGGCAGGCTGATAAGTGTACTTTATAAGGCCAATGCCAGGTAATGAGATTTTCTGTTTTTTTTCGAGATAGGCAATTATAATGTTTTGAATGTTTAACATCGTTACTGTTATTACTAAAACTAAAACAAACTTAATTTATTTTTTAATTTTCAAATATACACCTAACAAATTATTCTACAATCAGACTTGCCTATCGTTTCTCAATACACCGATTTCAATTAAAAATTTGCCTACTATTCATTATTTATCATTTCGGGGATAGGTGTTCCCTGACAAGCGTTAGGAAATGGAATTTTAAGAATAGCGGCTATAGTAGCAGCTAAATCCTGCATATCAATAGGCCGAACTACAGTTTGACGTTGGCTATACCAGCCATAAAAAATGAGAGGTACATGCGAATCGTAACTATATCCAGTATTATGGGGTGCAAGCGATTCACCCATTTCGGTCCAATTAGGAAGCAGGGCGTACATAACATCGCCGCTACGGCCAAGATAAAAACTGTTGTTCAGTTGACCGTACACACCTTGTTTAGTCCCATTTTTTGAAACCTGTTCCGAAATAATTACATAGCCTATACCATCAAAATCGAGCAGGAAACGGGCTACTTCACGTTGCATTTTTTCTTTATCAACTCTTGCCTGCTGTATTAATTGATGATTCAAATAAATTTGTTGACCTTTCCAAAATTTCACCCAATCTCCATCCCCGTATATTGCTTTGAGATAGCTTTTAAGCAATACATACGCCTGACCGGCATTAAACTGGCCAGCCCGAAAACCTAAATCGTTCATCATTTTGTTGGGATATGCTGCTCCATGAGGAGAGGTTAAAAATAGTAAAACATTTTGCTTACCAACGTAGCTATCAATAAATCCAAGCAGATGAGCTAATTCTTTATCGAGTCGTAAAAGTGCATCCTGAAACTCGTATGAAAGAATACCGAATTGCTGTGCGATATACTCGGTTGTGTTAAAATTGATAAGTAATAGATCGGGGTAGTCATCTTTTCCTAGTTCTTCATTAACAATGAGAGTAAGTGCAAAGTCTTTTAAAAGATTATTACCCATTGGGGTATACTTTAGCAATGAGTAATCTTTACCTCCGTCGGTTCGTACCGACATACTTTTGAGATCGTATGGAAAAGTCTTTTTTCCTTTGATGCCATTTTCATATCTGCTATTATCGGGGAAGTTTATACGTGAATAAGTGCTGTCGGGATAAAGAAGATTCCATGTTTGCTGCAAATAAATATCGGGCAGTTTTTTTGCGTTAAAATCTTTAATCCATTGAGGTAACTCATTTTGAAAAGCAGAACTTGTAACCATTTTACCTGAGAAAATGTCGAACCAATAGGCTCCATTTGCAGTTTGTCCGGCAAGTAAAGTTGCTGGCATTGCATCGAGTGATAGGGCGAAAGTTTTAGATTGTTTAAATGTGGCCAATCGTAGCTCATCCCCAATGGTTGAGGTTATCATTTTTTTGGGCGAATGTTTTTCGGAGGAGGTTTCGGAACCAACACAAATTACGCTTTCATCGCCTGTGGCTGTTTGTATTTTCCCCGAAAGATCGTCGTACCATTCATTAGCAATTATGCCATGAGAAGAAGGATAACAACCACATACCAATGAGGCCATTGTAGGGGCAGTTTGAGTGTAGAAAAAGTTTAGGTTCACATAGTCAAATCGCGTGCCTTCATTAATCAATCGACGAAAGCCATTATTTTCAAATGAGTACCAGTACCGATATAGCATGTCGGTTCGCAAATTATCGATAATAAGTCCGATTACTAATCGCGGGTTTTTTTTCTGATTTTTTTGCGCGTTTAGTATGGGGTTTAAAAAAAATGCGAGTACAACAAAGGCGTATATCTTTATTTTGGTCAAATAACAAAATCTAAACTTGCAAACGTCAACGGCTTGCTTAACAATAACATGTTGAGCTATCATAATGGCGGTTTAATTTTTTTATATTAAGGGTAAAAATTCACTGATATATATGGCAAATGGGGGTTTCATCAACGTTCTTTTTCAAGCACGACAGTAACTCCCTTCATTTTGCCGCCAAGCGCAGGATTTTGCTTGGTAATTTTTATCTGGGCTTTTTCTATACAGGGGAAACTATAGAAGATGCGATCAATAATCCTGCCAGCAAGATGTTCGAGCAGGTTGACCGGTTTTTCCATTTCTTCTTTAATGATATTGTAAATATTTTGATAATCGAGCGCATCTTCGATATTGTCGGATACAATAGCTTTCTGCATATCGTATCGATAAGAGAAATTAACATAAAAAGTATTGCCTACCAGTTTTTCTTCGGGAAAGCAACCATGGTAGGCAAAAAATTCCATTTCTTCAAGTTCTATGTAACCCATAGCTCGGTTGGTCAACATCTGAATAATTATATTTTCTGCTATCCGTTCATTGAGACAAGAAATTCTTCGTTAGTACTGGTTTTTGAGAGTCGGTCGATAAGAAATTCCATAGCTTCAACGGGATTCATGTCGGAGAGATAATTGCGGAGTATCCATATTTTGTTGAGCATGGCCTTATCTAGCAACAGGTCTTCGCGACGAGTACTTGAAGCATTAAGGTCGACAGCAGGGAAGATTCTTTTGTTAGCCAATCTGCGATCGAGCTGTAGCTCCATATTACCAGTACCTTTGAATTCCTCGAAAATTACATCATCCATTTTCGAACCTGTTTCGGTAAGTGCGGTAGCCAGTATTGTAAGCGAGCCCCCATTTTCAATGTTGCGGGCTGCACCGAAAAATCGTTTGGGCTTTTGTAAAGCATTAGAATCAACCCCTCCAGAAAGTACTTTACCCGATGCTGGTGCAATGGTGTTAAATGCACGAGCCAGTCGTGTAATAGAGTCGAGGAGTATCACAACATCATGTCCGCATTCAACCAATCTTTTGGCTTTCTCAAGCACAATATTGGCAACTCTTACGTGGCGTTCGGCAGGTTCGTCGAAGGTCGAAGCAATAACTTCGCCATTCACACTTCGTGCCATGTCGGTAACCTCTTCAGGACGCTCGTCGATAAGTAGAATAATAAGATAAACTTCCGGATGATTTTCGGCAATAGCGTTTGCTATATCTTTGAGTAATACCGTTTTACCTGTTTTTGGCTGTGCAACTATAAGTCCTCGCTGTCCTTTCCCTATTGGAGCAAACATGTCAACGATTCGACAAGAGAGGTTGGGGTTTGTTGGGGATACAAGTTTAAATTTTTCGTTTGGAAACAGTGGGGTGAGGTAATCGAAAGGAACACGATCGCGAATGAAATCAGGATCGCGGCCATTGATTTCCTCAACTTTTATAAGTGGAAAATATTTTTCATTTTCTTTGGGTGGGCGGATGGTACCTTTTACCGTATCACCTGTTTTTAATCCAAAAAGCTTAATTTGCGATTGTGAAACATAGATATCGTCGGGCGAATTAAGATAATTGTAGTCGGCCGAACGTAAAAATCCATAACCATCGGGCATTATTTCTAGGACGCCAGTTGCAGTAACAATGCCTTCGAATTCAAAAGTTTTATCTTCCTTTTTATGTTCAGCCCGGTGGGGGATGGGTTCAGGCTCTTCCATTTTTATTTGAGGTGTTGTTTCTGGCTCAACAGGTAACAAGGGTTTTTCATATACACTCTCTTCTTCGGATGGATATAAAGCTTCGCTCGCAATAGGTTCTTCGAGAGGTAAATTTAGCGTATCATCAATTAATGTATTAATTGGTAATTCTTCCTTTACAGCAACCTTTTCTGTCTCTGTTTCAGTTGCTGAAGGTTCTTCATTTACCGGGTTATTTTCGTTTACAACCTCTTCTTTTTTTCTTCGTTTACGAACGGTGATTTTCTTTTTCTCTTTATTCTCCGACGTTTTGGTGTTTTTTTCTTTTTTAAACGTAGCCATGATGGCCTGCTGATCGAGAATCTTGTAAATAAGATCCTGCTTTTTAAGATTTTCTACCTTGGTAATACCAAGTGATTGAGCAATTTCCTGCAACTCTGGAAGCTGTTTCTCATTGAGCTCTACAATATCGTACATACCTTAAAATTACAAATGATTTTTTATTATTACACATTAAAAAATGATTGGACTTTACCGGATGGAAAAAAAGAACTGTTGAATTGTGGTGCAATATTAAAGAATTGTTGGGATATTTCAAAAAATTTTTTTTTGACAAAAATTTGACAAACGCAATACGTTATTTCTTCTGTCATTATTTACTTTATCTATGGAATGTAAAAAAGGGGCAAAGGTTAGTAGGAAAAAAAGTTTATAGTATAAAATATTAGAAATCAATAACTAACCAATATGCGACAGCTCAAAATAAGTAAACAAGTAACTAACCGTGATACCCCTTCGCTCGACAAATACCTGCACGAGATTGGTAGGTTGGAAATGATAAGCGCCGAGGAAGAAGTCGAACTTGCTCGAAGAATACGTAATGGCGACTCGAAGGCATTAGAGCGGCTGGTGAATGCTAACCTAAGGTTTGTGGTATCGGTGGCCAAACAATACCAAAACCAAGGTTTGTCATTGCCCGACTTGATAAACGAGGGTAACCTTGGATTGATTAAGGCTGCACAGCGGTTCGACGAAACCAGAGGGTTTAAATTCATATCTTATGCAGTTTGGTGGATACGACAGTCGATTTTGCAAGCCTTGGCCGAGCAATCTCGTATCGTACGTCTTCCTTTGAACAAGATTGGATCTATCAGTCGAATCTCAAAAGTTTTTGCCGAGCTCGAACAAAAATTTGAACGAGAACCTACAGTGCTTGAGATAGCCCAGGCTTTGGAGTTGGCTCCTGCCGATGTACATGAGGCACTTCGCACAGCCAATAGGGCTATTTCGATGGATGCCCCAGTTGGTTCGGAGGAAGAAACTAATTTATACGACATAATCGGAAACACCGATTCTCCAAGCCCCGATAACGACTTAATCCTCGACTCGCTTCGTAAGGAGATTGAGCGTGTCCTCTCTACACTCTCGGCTCGTGAAGCTAAAATTATTCAGCTATATTATGGGTTAAACGATCGTCAACCCCTTTCGCTCGATGAAATTGGTGTTGAAGTGGGATTAACACGAGAAAGAGTGAGGCAAATAAAAGAAAAAGCTATTAAACGTCTTAAAAACTCAAGCCGTTGCAAAATGCTTAAATCGTTTTTAGGTTAGCAATTGGTTTGGATTTGAGCAGTAAGCTTACTGGGAAATGTAGCATTGACACAACAACTGACCTACTATGTACCAGTGAGCTTTTTTTATTCGCTAACAGGAAATGCTATAATGAATCTCGAACCAGAAGGTTGACGAGGTTCGTAGCGGATACTTCCGCCAATATATTCTACAATACTTTTGCAGATAGCCAAACCTAAACCACTACCCGATGTTTTGGTTGTAAAATTAGGCTGAAATAGCTTGTCCCTAATTTCGGGTGGTACTCCACTTCCGTTATCTTCTACAATGACCATTCGCTGACTATCTCCTTTTAAAGTGATGTAGATTGTTCCTGTACCTCCTTGAGTAAAAGCTTGAAGGGCATTGTTAATAAGATTGATTAGTACTCGGCGCATCTGTTCCTTATCGGCTAGTATCCAACATCCATTTTCTGCAAGGTTAATCTCGAAATTTATTTTAGTATCCTGATACAACGAGACGACCTCTTCGACAATATCATTCAAATTTATTCTTGTTTTTTTGGGAGTAGGCATTTGTGCAAGGTTCGAAAAAGCAGTTGCTATATTCGAAAGATTGTCTATTTGTTCAATAATTGCTTGTGTAACTTTTTGAAAATAATCTACATCAATTTTATTTTCGGAATTGATTCGACGCTGAAGCTGTTGGATGCTTAGTTTGATAGGAGTAAGGGGGTTTTTTATTTCGTGTGCCACCTGGCGTGCCATTTCTCGCCAGGCCGATTCACGCTCTACTTTCGACAAAATCTCAACCGAATGCTCTAATTCTTCAACCTTCTTGTTGTATTCATCTATCAAATTACCTAATTCGTCTTGACTTTGGTATTGAATTTTTATATTACCCTTGCCAAGTTTCATCTGAGCAATGCTTTCCTGTACAATCTGAAGCGGTCGGGTAAGCTTGTTCGCAGTAACAACAGCTATTGTAATGGCTATAACCAAAAAAATGATGTATACATTTATTATTGCTAATAGAAAAGTTGAAATTTCTTCTGATAACTTCGACTGTTGGGTAAAGTATGGGAGATTCACATAAGCAATAATTTTTCCTTGACGGTTGACCAAGGGAGTATAAATTGAAAAATATTTTTGTTTACCAATCCATTCGTTTTGTACATATTCTATTTTACTGTTTCTTGTTAGCTGATAGTATGCTATTGGATTGATACGATTACTACATATCCCTTTTTCGAAGATCTCTACCCGGGAACTGGCTATTAATCTTCCGTCGTTGCCATATAAATGGATGTCGGTGCTAAAGAGGTTGGATAAATGTTGAAGGAAACTTTCAAGATTACTATACTGGTCGGAGTGCCAGATATAACTTAATTTATCTTCCTGCGAAAGGTTATTGTATAATTCTAGATAAATACTTTGTAGCTTCTCGCCAAAAGCTTCGTAATATTTTCGACTATACTGCTGGAGTATAAAATACACCGTAATGCCAGCAACAAACAATAATGAAAATAAAAGAATTCCAATAATGGTAAGCTGGATACGCATACGAAAACCGCGCTGAAGAATGTTTAATTTAATGGATTTTTTGTTGGCCAGCAAAAACATTAGATTAAACAAAAAAAAGTTTATGATAAAAAGATATGAAAAAGAAACAAGTAAATCTATAAAGGTAGGGCTTTGTCTGCTTAATATGATAAGAACTTCGGGATTTGGTCGAAAAAATAAATGATTGTAACCACTAAATTTTTCGTAATGAAATGGACCATTAAACTTTGGATACTTCTCGGTACTGGTATTATAAATGAAACTTCCCGATTGGTAAGATATCACATCCTTGTAATATTTTGCATAGGAGTATTTTTTTAATCGGTCGTTATGTTCGTATTGGCTTAGCAGGAGCTGGGGATATCCGAGTACGTCGGTATTCAACCGTGACTCGAGCTGAAGATACACATTTACAAGTTTGCCCGAAAAACGAAAAGGGAATAAGCCAAAATAGCTGATTCGTCCATAGAAGTTTTTTAGAAAATAAAAATTGCTGTTAATTTTTTCGGCGTGAGTGTGGATTATAGAGTCAAAAAAAGCAAAGCAAGGGCTTAATTGGAATGAGGGTTTTATGAGAACCGAATCGTTTGGATGACAAATAGTTAATTGAACATCATATCTATCAAGATATCCCGAAAAATAACGTTTTTTTATATATTTATAAATCCAAGGATAATCTATTTCTTGTCTAAATAGTTGACGGTATAGCGTAGTATCGTAGGCAATTTTTTTATTCAAATCGCTAAGTAATAATTCGGCCACTTTATCCCTTTCAACAGCTAGGTTTTGGGCTAGCTCTTTTTCTTCGTTAGCAATTCGTTGGCTTCCTATTTTAAAAATTACATATACAGCATAAAATGAGAAAAGTCCTAATATCATTAAAATATGAGAATATCTGAGTTCCTGTTTTTTATATCGTCGAAGGTAGATGATGAATAGAAAAGTGAGGGTAAATATAGCTGTAGCAACTATTTTTTCGCGAAGAAAAAGGTGGGTAAAAACCAGGTTCATAAGAACCATTATGATTGCGAACAGAAGGAAATTTTTTGCAGCAGCGTTCCTTACACACAAATCGATTAATAGCAAAAAACTTGAAAAAAGCATGGTAAATGAAGTAATAATAACGATAGATACCATGCCTTCGGAGAAGAACTCGGTTATGTTATAGGTAATATTGGTATGTAAAAGAGTTAGTTCAAATAAGTAAGCGGCACTATTGAAAAAAACTACAACTATTACGCTCTGTAAGATAGTATTTAGGATCGATAACTGGGGTTTGTCCAGTTTATGCCGTGAATATATCAGGTAAATGGACAGATAGCTAATTAATGCACATATAAAGATGTCGGACGGGAAAAGGTTAAACTTGCCTGAAGTAAAAATAGCTTGTTTGAATGCGTTAAGCTCCATTAAAAGAGTTGGAAAACCTGTAAGTCTTATTAATAGATATAATCCGATCAAAAAAATCGAGAAGCCAATCGTTATAAGATTTTTTTTTCGTTCGTTTTGCCAGGAATTAAGTAATAAGTGAAGTGCGTATACGAATAATGCTATAGCTAACAGCAGGAGAAGAGGGATTATTGCTAAATTAACTCCTTTATAACTTAGGGGGCGTGAGAAGTCTAAGGAAAATACACCAGCACCATGGATATTTTTAATAAGATATTGTTCTCGGAAAATATTTGACCTTACGCCGATGCTGGCAGGCATGTGAAAGATGGGGTTAAATTCATTCGAAAGATATTGATTTTTAATTACAAAATTATCTTTTATGAGTAGCAAACCAATGATTTTGTATTCTTTTATTGTTCGGGAAATAGCATAAAACCACCCGTTGGAAAGCTGAATAAATTGCTGGTAATCGGTTATAAATGGAAGAATGTCAATCTCGGGTATTCGGTTATCGGACCATAAGAGTACACTGTCGGCTTGATAAACATAAAAATATATTTTTTGCTTACTGGACATTCTTCTAAAGTCGTTGTGTTTACTCGAGAAAATGGTATCGGGGGTATTGGTGGCGAGCAAAGATGTAATTTCGTCAAGCTGTAGTTCAAGCTCATTTTCAGCCTGTAAAAATCGCTCTTGAAATCTTCTGTGAAGTAGCTGATGATAATATGGCGATGTAAAAAAGATATCGAGTAACGAAGCCAAAACAATAAGCAAGCACGCATACGTAAAGTATGCCCGAGCTTGCTTAAGATTATCAGGCCTGTTAGCCATTAATTCCTTAATTTCAACTATTTTTTAGGTACGTAATCGGTACGTAAAACTTTAAACTCAGTTCTTCTGTTTATTTGGTTAGCAAACTCCTGCTGATCGGGTGTTAGAGTTTTGATGAATGCTTCTGTCAACACTTTACCTACAGGCAGGAAAGGATACTGACGGTTAATTTTTTCGTCAACTACTTTTGGCTCCGACTCACCATTTCCTTTGGCAACCAGACGGTCGGCTGCAATGCCTTTTTCAATCAGATAATCCACAACGCTTTGTGCTCGGCGTTGAGATAGTTCAAGATTTGCTTTTTCGTTACCGATATAGTCGGTGTTGGCCATAAGGAGAATAGTAACGTTGGGATTGTCGTTGAGGGTTTCAACAAGTTTATCGAGAGCAGCTTTGGACTCTGGGCGTAATGCTGCGCTTGCAAAGTCATAAACAATATCGGGAATTTCGATTGGTCGATCAATGGGGGTTAGATTGATAGTTGTTTTAAAATCGCGACTTCGCTGTTCTCCTTTGGTAGTTACTCTCGATTTGTTATTCAAATACCCTTCCTTGAGTGCAACAAAAACATAATCGGTGTTGGGTTTGAGATTAAACTGAAAATCTCCGTTCTTCCCAGTTCGTGTTTCGGTAGTTATACCATCACTCCCAATACTTTTGACGGTAGCGTCGGCAATCGGTTTTTCTGTCCGGTCGTCTATTACGTTACCTGCAATGGTGAACTTAAGAGGTGGAAGAACGAAAATATAAATATCGTCGTTACCTCCTCTTTTTGAAGTGAAAAACCCTTTTTCTTCATTGGCCTGAAAAACAATACCGAAATCGTCGGAGTTGCTATTGATTGGATAGCGCATATTTTCTACTTGCCAAGTACCATCGGGTTGAGGTTTGGCCTTGAATATATCCAGACCACCCAAACCGATATGACCGTCTGAAGAAAAGTACAGAGTGCCATCGGGGTGGACATATGGGAATAATTCGTTACCAGGGGTATTAATAGCTGGTCCTAGGTTTACAGGTTTACTCCATTCATCACCATTCTTATTGACCTTCCATATATCATAACCGCCCAATCCTCCTGGCATATCGGCTACAAAATATAATGTTTGTTCATCGGGCGAAATAGCTGGATGAAGAACATCAATACTATCGCCTGCCAAGTTAACTATTTCTCCTTTCGAGAACGATTCGCCCGATAGCTGTGCCATGAATATCTGCGAGCTTGCCTTTTTGCCTTTGATAGGTTTGCAGCTGGTATAGTACATTACTGTATAGTTGTTATTTACCGAGGGGGTTCCTTCTTCGAACTCGGTATTGATTTCTCCCGATATAGGCACTGGGCTACTCCAACGGCCTTGTTTATCTTGCTTGGTCAAATATATGTCGTAAGGTAATTCTCCCGTACCTTCTCTTACAGCACCTTTCGAACCATTTCGGTTCGAGGCAAAATAAAGTACCATGTAGTCGTTTCGGCCAAAAGCAGGACATACGTCGCTTGCACGTGAATTAACGTCTTTTAGGTTTTCAACTATATATCCGTTAGGATTATCAATCCATCGTTGAGCCAACTGACACGATTGAATTCCATTTTCGCCTCGTGGATCGTCGGGCACCAGTTCCTTGTAACGACGGTACATGGGCTCGGCTTCTTTGTATTTGGCTTGCGCACGCAGCGCATCGGCATAATAAAGGTATATGATAGGATTCTGGTATTCGCGCGTGATAGTTTTTTTATACCAAAGTTCAGCATGTACAGGATCTTGAAGATGCCTATAACACTCGGCTATGTAAAATATAATCTCGGTTTTCTTGTTTTTGTCTTCTACCACTTCGTAGGCATCCCTGTATTGTTCGATAGCCTTGAGCCATTCGCCCGCAGCAAATGAATCGTTAGCTTTTTTGAGTTTACTTCCTTGCCCAAAAAGACTTAAGGAAAATATCCCTATTGCGACAGCTACATAAAACCTTTTCATCCGAAAATAATTATTTTTGTTTTAGTAGAAAGAACGTAATTTAAACTCTGATATTCTTCAGAATTTTCAATTTTACTTCAATCCACGACAAAGCTATTAAATTATTGGTAAAAATAGGAATATTTCATTTCCATTTAACTTGAAATGTTTCAAATTTTTAGTTGTTAAATTAATTATACCCTTATATAGGGTATATTTTTTTAAAAAAAACAAACAATTTTTGGTTGTTATTTGTTATTTATGTACTAAATGGCATACTTATTCTAAATATTTTTTTAAAAAATATTTTGTCTAACTCTAAAATACTTAATTATGAGACCTTTAAAACATTTTAAGAAGCTGGGGTTTCTTTTTATGATTCAATTTATTACATTAAATTCTGTGGCTCAATGCCCCGATGGTACTAATAGTTGGTTTGTTATAGATAGTATCGACCGGGATGCAAAGGTCGTTTACTATACTGTTTACAGTAATGTTGCAGCAGATGCAGATGTAAATTACTCGATTTCGGGCACGTCCTATTATTACAGTGGTACAAAATATTACAATTTTGCTTCAGACAGTACTAATATATTTAGAGATACATTAAACTATCTGGGAGAACCTTACATTTACTTTTCTATAATATTTAATAAACCGTCTGAATGTGCTTCGTCATACTATGCATATGAAAATATTGATTTTAATTGCAACCATTCGGCATATGTTTCTTTATCCAGTGCATGTGAGTCCGACTTTAATAAAAAAGTTCCTATTAATTATTATTTTAATGTATCCTCGGGCGATACAATAATAACTTTAGTGAAAGATAGATTTGGCGCTATAATTGATTCGTTTGCTTCGTCGAATTATTATTATAACCGAACAATAATTTTCAATAAAGTGGGTATTGATACAATTTATGTAACCTTCGTGGGTCAATACTGTACTCGAACACAGAAGTTAGGAGTAGTTGTGTCGGACGCATGCAGCAATTTTGGGTGTAGTGCCGACTTAACCATGTCTCACGTGACAGGAAATAAATATAAAATTACCGTTAACCATCCAAATGCCAATTTTTACTCATGGTCGTATGGTACAACATATGGTCCAACTCAGCAGAAAGATACTACTAGTAATTCGATAATTTTAGATATGATTGACAATGTTGTATACTATTTGTGGGTTGCTCCAGTTGATACCAATCAATTCTGTTATACCAATGTACAAAAACAATTTTCATCAACTCCTTGTTTTGTTCAGTTTGATGATCCTTACATTTATGGTAGTACAGTAAACTTTTATATTTATGGTTTAAATCCCGATAAAACCTATAAGCTATATTTTGGAGATGGTGAAGATTCAATATTAAATATTACAGCAAGCAATCCATATGCATCTATTTCATACAACTATAGCAATATAACCAAAGATTATCAAGCTGTATTGGTTGTACTTGACCAAAACGATACGTGTAATCTTATTTCAAAAACAATATCATTTAAAGAGTGCTATGCCAACTTTAATTATTCTGCCAATTCTAACGATCCCCAAAATGTAGGATTTTATGTAAATTCCTTCAGCTATTCGACTACTAAAAGAAAATTGGTATTAGATTTTGGTGATGGAAAACAGGAGATTAAGAACTTTGTTTCATGGACCCCACCTATTTCGCATCGTTATTCAAAACCAGGGGTGTACGAGGTTAGTCTATTTGTTGAGTTTTATAACGATAGCAACGAACTTGTATGTACCGATTTAGTCAAAAAAAG
>JAOAFU010000245.1 GCA_026416115.1 Bacteroidales bacterium
AGATGTGTATAAGAGACAGACCGTAACACCGAGTAACACCTGATATCGTTCGCCTCTTCTGATACCTTCGACCAGCTGACGAATAGCATCGGGCTGATCGCCGGTGGGCTGAAATGTAGAAACTAATTTAAAAGCCATGAAATTAAAGTAAGAGGGCAAATTTAGTTTATTTTAATAGATAATTGTTAGTAGCTACCATAAGGACATCCCTACGGGACTTATTATTGATAAGCGATTTTGATGCTACCATATGGTCACCCCTACGGGGCTTTAATATTGTTCAGGCCAACGCGTTTCTCGTCGAACAAGCTCCGTTAGGAGCTTTATTGTGGTAATAATCCGTACCGATTTTAGCCAAACATGGCTATTACCCTACGTATGCCATCGACCAAACAATCAATCTCTTCATAAGTATTATAAAACGCTAATGAGACCCTTACTGTACCGTCGACATCGAAAAAATCCATCAAGGGCTGGGCACAATGAGTACCCGTACGAACAGCTATTCCAAGCTTATCGAGTACCATCCCTGTGTCGTAAGGATGAATGCCATCGATGAGAAAAGAAATTACCGGAGCCTTTGTCTTAGCCGTACCATAAAACCGTATACGATCAAAACCCGAAAGCTTTTCCATGGTGTAGGCTAATAAGCTATTTTCGTATTTGGCTATTTTATCAATACCCAACTTTGTAATATACCTTATTGCTTCGGCCATTCCTATGGCACCAATAAAGTTAGTGGTACCCGCCTCGAATTTAAGGGGCAAATCATTATAAGTTGTTTTTTCGAAAGTAACGCAGTGAACCATATCGCCTCCACCCTGATAAGGCGGCATTTCGTTAAGCCATTTCTCCTTCCCGTATAGTATCCCAATACCGGTGGGGCCGTAAATTTTATGCCCCGAAAAAACAAAAAAATCGCAATCGAGCACCTGTACATCAATAGGAATATGTTGAACGCTTTGGGCACCGTCGACCAATACAGGTATTCCTTTCTCGTGTGCAGCTTTTATTACAGTATCGATAGGATTGATTGTTCCAAGCACATTCGATACATGAGTAACAGCTACCAATTTAACTTTTGGGGTAAGCAACTTAAAATATTCATCCAAAATAATTTCGCCCTTCTGGTTAATGGGGATTACTTTAAGACGAGCCTTTTTACGCTCACACATCATCTGCCAAGGAACGATATTGGCATGGTGTTCCATAGCAGAAATAACAACTTCGTCGTTTTCTCGAATAAACCTTTCGCCAAATGAGAAAGCTACTGCGTTAATAGCACCAGTGGTGCCGCTAGTAAAAATTATTTCCTGCGAATATGCAGCATTTATAAAGTGTTGAACTGTTTTACGCGCTTCTTCATACATGTGAGTCGATTGCTCGCTAAGAAAATGAACACCCCGATGGATATTGCTATTAAGGTGCGAGTAATAATCGACAATGGTATTGATAACGCATTGGGGTTTTTGTGTAGTAGCTGCATTATCGAAGTAAGCCAATGGATATCCATGAACCGACTGATGTAAAATAGGAAAATCGTTGCGGATAGTTTGTACATCAAAGTCTGCTATCAATGGTTGAGTATCCATAGCTCTGGTTCGGATAAGTTTTGCTAGAATTTAATAAGCAAATATCGTTTTTTTCTATGAACAAATACCGTTAAGATAGAGAAATCTGACAATTATGACACCTCCCAAGTTCCTTTCTCAGTCGTTTATTAATAAGCTCTTCCATTCTGAAGCGCAGATCGCCTAGAGGAATAAACTGGGTTACCTCGTAAGCAAAGGCAAACATGAGTAAGAACTGGGCTTCTTTAGCACTAATTCCGCGAGAGCGAAGATAGAACATTGCCTCATCGTTGACATGACCAGCTGTGGCCCCGTGGGTACATTTCACATCATCGGCATAAATTTCGAGCTGTGGACGAGCATTTACCTTAGCTTCCTGCGTTAAAAGCAAACTGCTACATTTTTGATATGCAGAAGTTTTTTGAGCATCACGAGACACATAAATCCTCCCCGTAAAGGCAGCATGCGATTTATCATCGAGAATACCTTTAAAAAGCTGATTACTTGTACAGTGAGGAGCTTGATGTTCGATGAAAACACTATTGTCGATTTTCTGAACTCCATCGGGAAGGTACAACCCATGCGTTTGGTTATCGGCACCTTCACCCAGCAATTTAACATTAAAATTATTTCGAACTGTGCCTCCATGAAGCGTCAGGACTACAGTATGCACCCTGCTATCGTGAGCCTGATGGATATTGGTGGTAGTAATATGCGTAGCTTGATTATTAACATTTTGCAACATGGTGACAGAAAGATTCGCATTCCGGCCAGCAAATATTTCGGTCGAATGGTTTGTTAAAAAGTCGACCGACGAAAGGGTATGATCGCAAACCACTAGGTTGGCAGAAGCATTCTCTTCCAAGACAATCAGGTTGCGTTGTGTAGAAAATAAATCGTTATTAGCAATTAATAGATTGATTAGCTGAAGCGGAAATTCTAAAGATTTATTCTTGGGGACGTAGATAAACAAACCATCGAGAAAAAGAAGCGAGTTAAGCGATAATAGCCCATCGGTTGAGGCATAGGTTTGGTTTAGGTACTGCGAAACTACTTCAGGAACTTCAATCATAGCCTTTCTAAGACTGCCAATATAAGTGCCATTGGGTTGCCAACCTTTTAATGAATTGTTCTGATAGTAAAAACCATTTACGGTTACCACCTCCTTCATATCGAGTTGAGGAACGTCGCACTGAAAAACTTCCTCAATTCTAAAGTTTAACTGATCGGGTTTAAGATAAAAGTCGTATTTTTTGTTGAATGCTGGGAGCAGGTCGGTATAACGATATCGCTCCAGCTTGGTTGAAGGAATTCCCAACGAATTAAAATCTTCGAGTGCTTTTAAGCGGATAGGCTCAAGCATCTGAGGCATATCTCCGGTAAAAAGCAACTGGTTGTTAAGAAATACCCCCGAATATGTTTTTATCAGATTTTCTTCCATAGTTAAAAGCTTAATCGGTTACTGCATCAACTTCTTTTTTTAGCCATTCGTAGCCTTTTTGCTCGAGTTCGAGCGCCAGCTCTTTTCCGGCCGACTTAACAATTCTTCCATCGTAAAGCACATGTACATAATCGGGTACAATGTACTCGAGCAGGCGCTGATAGTGTGTAATTACGATGGTAGCTTTTTGGGGCGAATGCAATTTGTTAACTCCATTGGCCACTATGCGTAAAGCATCGATATCGAGACCCGAGTCGGTTTCGTCGAGGATAGCCAGCTTGGGTTCGAGAAGAGCCATTTGAAATATTTCGTTACGTTTTTTCTCACCACCCGAAAAACCCTCGTTAACCGAACGACCTGTTAGCTTGGCATCCATCTCGACCAGCTGCTGTTTTTCGCGCATAAGTTTAAGAAAATCGCCAGAGGAAAGAGGCTGTAACCCCCTATGTTTACGTATCTCATTTAAAGCTGTACGTAAAAAACTAATCATGCTAACTCCGGGAATTTCGACAGGATATTGAAAACTAAGAAAAATTCCTTCTCGAGCTCGTTCTTCGGGATCCATTTCGAGTAGGTCTTTCCCTTCGAACCAAATTTCGCCTTCAGTTACTTCAACATAATCTCGTCCTGTGAGAACACCAGCTAAAGTACTCTTACCCGAACCGTTGGGTCCCATAATTGCGTGTATCTCGCCGGCTTTAACCTCCAAATCGATACCTTTCAATATTTCCTTTCCGTCTATGCTTGCATGTAAATTTTTAATCACCAACATGTTATTACAAGTTAAAATTATTTACCAATAAATCAATTGTTTATATCTAAATCTATTTATTTCGACATTAACCTACACTACCTTCGAGACTTATCTGCAAAAGTTTCTGAGCCTCAACAGCAAACTCCATAGGAAGCTGGTTGAGAACCTCCTTGGCATAGCCATTAATAATTAAAGCAACAGCGTCTTCGGTAGAAATTCCTCTTTGATTGCAGTAGAAAATTTGGTCTTCACCAATTTTTGAGGTTGTCGCTTCGTGTTCAACAATAGCCGAAGGATTTTCAACCTCGAGATATGGGAAGGTGTGAGCTCCGCATTTATTGCCAATAAGCAATGAGTCGCACTGAGAGAAATTTCTGGCATTTTCAGCACTTTTTAAAATTTTTACCAATCCACGGTACGAATTGTTGCTTTGCCCAGCCGAAATCCCCTTTGATACGATTCGACTCCGGGTATTTTTCCCAATATGAATCATTTTGGTTCCCGTATCGGCCTGTTGAAAATTATTGGTTAGCGCAACCGAATAAAATTCGCCAATACTATTATCGCCCCTCAGAATACAGCTTGGATACTTCCACGTTATAGCCGAACCTGTTTCAACTTGTGTCCAAGAGATTTTGGAGTTAACGCCTTTGCATATACCACGCTTAGTAACAAAATTATAAATTCCCCCTTTGCCATTTTTATCGCCAGGGTACCAGTTCTGTACGGTAGAATATTTTATTTCGGCATTATTGAGTGCAATAAGCTCAACCACAGCTGCATGAAGCTGATTTTCGTCGCGCATAGGGGCGGTACAACCCTCGAGATAGCTCACATACGAATCGTCGTCGGCAATTATAAGCGTACGTTCGAACTGACCAGTATTAGCGGCATTAATTCTAAAGTATGTTGAAAGTTCCATTGGACAACGAACGCCCTTTGGAATATAGCAAAACGACCCATCGCTGAAAACAGCCGAGTTGAGCGCTGCAAAAAAATTATCGGTATATGGTACCACGCTACCCAGATACTTTTTCACCAGATCGGGATGTTCTCTTATAGCTTCACTCATACTGCAGAAGATGATACCTTTCTCGGCAAGGGTTTCCTTAAAAGTTGTTTTAACCGATATGCTATCCATTACCGCATCGACAGCAACCCCGGCAAGATGAGCCTGTTCTTCGAGCGGAATACCCAGCTTGTTGAATGTTTCGAGCAATTCGGGATCGACTTCATCCAAACTGTTGTATTTAGGTTTTTTACGAGGTGCTGCGTAGTATATAATGTTCTGGTAATCAATAGCAGGTATTTTAAGATGCGCCCACTCGGGCATCGTCATCTTCTGCCAATGACGAAAAGCTTTTAAGCGAAATTCGAGCATAAATTCCGGCTCTTCTTTTTTTTCGGAAATCATCCGGATAATATCCTCGTTTAAGCCCTTGGGAATAGTTTCAATCTCAATATCGGTTACAAAACCATATTTATATTCCGAACTCGTAACCTCTCTCAATATTTCATCCTGTTCTGCTGCCATATTAGTAAATTTTAGTACTCATTTACCTTATAGTAACAAGGTAAAAAGCAAATTGTTTAGAACTTTTCTAAATAATATTTTTACAAATTTAAAATTTGTTTCAGTAGTGAGAAAATTTCGGTGTTTTGGTGTACACCAGTGAATAGGTAAGCCTTGGGACCATAGGCAAAAACAACAACAGGCACAGCAGTATGATCGGTGGAGACAAAACGTGTATCGAGTTTTCCCTGCTTGATATCTCCACCTGTAAGAGCAAGTCCTCCTGTTTCGTGATCTGCCAAAACTAATATCAATGTATGTTTATCTTTGCGGGCAAATTCAAGCACTTTACCTACCGCCCGATCAAAATCGAGCGTTTCGGATATAACATAATCGATATCGTTTTGATGCCCACCCCAATCTATCTGAGAGCCTTCAATCATCAAAAGAAAGCCGTTCTTATTTTGTTCAAGAATTTTTAGAGCTTTTTCAGTAGCCATGGGTAAATAATCACCCCTACCTGTTTTAACGGGAGGCAAATGACTATCGGACAAAAGGCAAATCTGCCGGGGGTACTGGATAGACAACTCCTCGAGGGAGTTATTGAAACGATATCCTTTTTGTCGAAGCAGTTTAGCTGGTGCATTTGGCTGAAGCGTATCGGCAAAATACTTTTTACCCCCTCCAATAACAAGATTAATATTAGCTTTAGCAAGATCACGAGCTATAGCCTCGTTAGCCTGTCTACTTTCGACATGAGCATAAAAAGCAGCGGGGGTGGCGTGGGTAACCTCACAAGTTACCACAATACCTGTAGCCCATTGTTTCTCGTAGGCAATTTCGAAAATGTTTTTCAAAACTTTTCCTTTTGAGTCGACGCCTAAAGCTCCATTAATAGTTTTTTTACCGCAGGCAAAAGCTGTTGCGCCAGCTGCTGAATCGGTAATATAGTTATCTTCGGAATATGTAAGTAAAAGTCCTGTAACAGGAAAGCTAAACATATTCAGGTTGCCTTTGGCAGCGGTATATGCAGCATAAACTTGCGAAATACCCATTCCATCGCCTATCATCAGAACAACATTCCGCACCTCCTGTTCTTCGAGAGTTTTAGACTGACAACCTGCAATTGTAGTTTCAAGGCTAAATAATACAAGCCAGAAATATTTAGAAAAATTTATGAAAGATCTTGTTCTTTGCATTATGTATAAGTTTAGTTATTTGCTTCTGTTCGTGTTTTATATGCCAGCGCATACATGCGCATCTGCTTTACCATCGAAAGCAAACCATTGGCCCTTGTAGGCGAAAGATTTTCCTTAAGTCCAATTCTGTCGATAAAATAAAGATCAGCATTAAGAATCTCATCGGGTGTACGGTTCGACAATACCCTAATTAGCAATGCAATTATACCTTTCGTAATGATAGCATCGCTATCGGCAGTAAAAACAACTTTACCTTCCTTCAACTCAGCGTTAAGCCACACCCTACTCTGACAGCCTTTTATGAGGTACTCGCTTGTTTTATACTGAGGATCAATCGGGGGCAACTGACTACTCAACTCGATGAGATAATCGTATTTTGCCAGCCAATCGTCGAAGGCCGAAAATTCTTCAATTATCTGGTCTTGAACTTCATTGATCGTCATTGCAAATTTTTTGACAAAGGTAATGAGAAATAGGGAGAAAAAGGCA
>JAOAFU010000164.1 GCA_026416115.1 Bacteroidales bacterium
GTGTCTCCATCCGTGGCAAATGCATTGCCGTAAAATAATCGCTAAACCTGTAAGCAGTCCCTAACAGGTCGATCCCTTTGACAAACCCCGAAAAAATAAATACCAGCGCTATCAGTATACGCACAAAATATAGAAGATATAGATTTATCCGTGCCATATGACTATAGAATTATAGTTTTTTTGCCCTTATCGTTATTTTCTTTCGGAAAAAATTAAGTATTTAACCTATTAAAGCATTTTAAAAGTTCTTTGAGTATATTAAAAAAACAACTTTACTCTTTAATATGTTTCCGTAGGGAAACCATCATTCATTTTTCAAATCAATTTAAGTTTTAATTTTTATAATCCTATAACTTCGATCATTTTATTAAATACATCATTTGCAGGAATTATACCATTTTCGTCGTAACATGGGATCACCTTCATCGAAGGTTCAGTTTGCGCTAACCAAAGGTAAACATCTCTTACCTTTTTTTGAAAATCAAGGTCCATTTCGTGAATATCTTTGGCTCCATTTAAATAGTTTCTTTCGTTGCCCTGCCGATTGTTGGTTAGGTTTTGTTCAACAAATTCCATTGGAACATCGAGAAATATATTGATATCCTGTTGAGGAATTCCGAAATATTCGTACTCGAGACGCAAAATCCAATTTTTGAGGTCGTTTTTTGCTGTTTCGTTCTCGACCTTGGCACACTGATAAGCAATATTAGAAAAAACATATCGATCGGCAATTACATGCATGCCTGCGTCGATCCATTGGCGAATAAGAAAAGAAGCATCTCTTCTGTCTCCTGCATAAAGCATGGCAACTAAATAAGGGTCGACTTTGTCGTTTGGTCCTAGCTCTCCCCTTAGAAAACGAGCTATCAATTCGCCAAAAAAAGGGGTATCGGTTCGAGGAAAATGTAAATACTCGAATGGAACATGGTGTTGCTGAAAGTATTCTTTAAGCATACTCAGCTGGGTAGATTTTCCACTACCGTCGAGCCCTTCAATTACAATAAACATTTTTTAAAAGTTATTTTCCAACAAACTTCATTATTTTTGGCAAGGGCTAAGATAGAATTTCTTGCAATATTTAGCAATTAAATGCCGGTTAAAAAGTTGTAAATGAAACGCTGGATAAATATAAGAGGTAATTTGTACGATTTATCGATTCCACGAGTGATGGGAATAGTGAACATAACTCCCGATTCTTTTTACGAAAAAAGCCGACAAACCGACGAGAAAGGAATACTGGAAACAGTTGAAAAAATGCTTGCCGAAGGAGCCGATATGATCGATGTTGGGGCATTCTCTTCCCGACCCGGTGCTGTTATCGTTGACGAACATGAGGAAAGAAAACGACTGGATGTCGCTCTTAGAACCATACGCAAACACTTACCCAATACGATAATCTCGGTCGATACATGCCGGGCCTCTATAGCAGAGTGGGTTGTATCAAACTATCAGGTAGATATTATCAACGATATTTCGGGAGGAAAATCGGATAAAGATATGTATCGAACCATTGCAAAACTCCAAGTGCCATACATCATCATGCACATGAGAGGCACACCTCTCGATATGCAGAATCGTACTCATTATCAAAATGTTACTCAGGAAGTCATATACGAACTCTCCGAATGTCTTTATAATGCTCGTCACGAAGGAATAAACGATATTATCATCGATCCGGGTTTTGGATTTGCAAAAACCCTTGAACAAAACTATGAACTGATGGCTAACCTGGATGCCTTAAAAATATTAGACTGTCCAATATTAGTGGGTGTATCTCGCAAATCAATGATATACAAGCTATTAGACACACAGCCCGAACTGGCACTCAATGGAACCTCGGCTCTTAACCTTGTTGCACTGCTGAAAGGTGCAAACATACTAAGAGTTCATGATGTATCGGCAGCAAAAGAAATAATGAAAATTTATCAAACACTTGTAAAAGCTAAATCTATCAATCATGCTGAATAGAATTTCTCAGAAATTAGTCTCATGGTTCAATGCACAACTTAATTTTTTTAAATTCATACTCATTGCAACCCTAAGTTATGGTTTACTTGTAGTTTCGCTCAACTATGCACATTACCCAGTAGGAAAATTTGTCGATATTTTTCCGGTCCTTGCACACTGGCTACTTATTACTCTTAGTGCTGGGGTAATAATCTATTTGTTAGCTCTAAATCGATGGGTATTTACTCTCCTATTCCCCATACTAATGATATGTACCGGTATTATTGGATACTATATTTTCCAGTACGACATCACGATAAATACTGCGGTAATAGAATCGACCTTTAATACCAATAACAGTGAAGTTTTGAGCCAGATTTCGCTTCGGCTAACAATATATGTTCTCATTCTGGCATTGGTAAGTATATGGCTGGTAAGTAAAAGGCGAAGGTTAAAAAAAACCTATCTCGCAATAGGTCACATACCCATTATCCTTATTGGGTTTATTGCAATAAGTACGATAAATCAAATCCGTTTCAATACTATTTATCAGCGTAATCCTTTTTGCATCTATCTGGGTTTTAAAAACTATTTTGCCGAGCGAACCGAATTAAAAAAGTATAGGAAAAGTATTTCCGATGGGGTGGTTTGTCAAAACGATTCTTTAACCGTAGTAGTAGTTATTGGCGAAGCTCTAAGAGCCGACCATGTTAGTCTTAACGGTTACTATCGCGAGACTTTTCCAAATCTGGCAAAAGAAAAGGTAATTTCTTTTAAAAATATTTATTCCGAATGGACTCACACACTAAAAAGCCTACCCCATATACTTACTCGAGCCGACAGTGCCAACCATGCCCCTGCCACCGATGAACACTCGTTTATATCTATCTTTAAGGCATGCGATTATAAAGCATGGTGGCTGGGTAACCAGGATTTAAATAAAGTTTTTAAACCTTTTGCTCTCGAGTGTGATACGTTTATTATAAATAAGCCTTTCAAATCGGACTATAATTTTACTGGTAAATACGATGAAGAGCTGTTGCCATATCTCGACCAGGCATTAAGCTTGTCTTCCCCCCGAAAACTCATCATTTTTCATCAAGTTGGGAGTCATTGGTATTATCCTTCATACTATCCCCCTTCGTTCGAATACTTTAAGCCAGTGCTGAAAAGCAAATCGTTCAATTTATCCGACAAACAGAAAATTATCAATGCCTACGACAATTCTGTACGCTACACCGACTACATTTTATGGCAAATCATCGAACGTCTCCGACACCGAAAAGCTATCATGATTTACCTTTCGGATCATGGCGAATTACTGGGCGAAAATGGCAAGTGGATACACGCCCAGGATACCGAATATGAGAAAAACCCAGCATGTATTGTCTGGTTCTCGGATAGCTATAGAATCCAATATCCCGATAAGGTAGAAGCTGCCGAACGTAATAAAAACAAGCGTTTTAGGAGCGATTTTTTGTTTCATTCGGTTCTCGATGCTGCCGACATTCGGTCGCCATATCGTCACGACGATCTGAGTATTTTCAAATAAAAAGCGCCTTGTTATCGTAAACAAAGCGCTACTTCGAAAAATATGGCGGAGAAAGAGGGATTCGAACCCCCGGTCCAGTCACCCGGACAACGGTTTTCAAGACCGCCGCATTAGACCACTCTGCCATTTCTCCGAGCGCAAAGGTAATATTTTCATCGTATTTGAAAAAAACAAACCAAATTTTTTTAGTCAAAACTGCACAAAATTCCTACCAAGAACATTTATTCTTAACGACGGACCTAATTTCCTATTGACAACTTTGAAATTATTTGTAATTTTTAATTCACAGATAGAAAGAAAAAAAAGCTAAATCGTAAATGGAAGCTAATTAGCAACAATTCTTTGGAGCACATTGGTCTCAAAATATCTTAACTTTTCCGAATAACTGCAAGTCGTGTAGCAACAACCAAATGGTAATAACAGTTAATCTATTATTTTTCAATAAATTTTAAAATTTCGTATGGACAACGAAATAATCGGATATGCATGGTTTTAAGAAAACAAAAATGAAAAGTATAAAATCTGGATAATTTTTTGCTTTTTTGCATAAAAAAATATGCTCGAGGTTTTATACGAAGATAATCATTTTATAGCTATAAATAAGCGATGCGGCGAATTGGTGCAAAGCGACAAGACAGGAGACGAACCACTGGAAGAAAAAGTTAAGCAATACATTCGAAACAAATATGATAAAAGTGGCAATGTCTTTCTGGGGGTAACCCATCGAATAGATCGACCCGTGAGCGGAGTTGTATTATTTGCACGTACGAGCAAAGCATTATCAAGAATCAATAATCTTTTTCAGGAGAAAAAAGTAAAAAAGACATATCTTGCTATTGTCCAGCAATGTCCGCCCGATAAGGCTGCAACACTTGAGCACTATATACGTCGTAATGAGCAAAAAAATAAATCGTACGTTTTTGCAACCGAGGTAAAAAATTCGCGCAAAGCCATCCTACATTACAAATTATTAAGTCAGTCGGACAGATATTATTTACTCGAAATAGATTTAGAAACAGGTCGACATCATCAGATTAGGTGTCAACTGGCTGCTATCGGTTGTCCT
This sequence comes from Bacteroidales bacterium, assembly GCA_026416115.1. Taxonomy (GTDB): domain Bacteria; phylum Bacteroidota; class Bacteroidia; order Bacteroidales; family DTGW01; genus JAKPGM01. The sequence continues at coordinate 4,566 of JAOAFU010000164.1, forward strand.
ATACGTGGTGATTTGAAGTATGGATACCCTCGTTCAAATGAGAATGGGGGCATCGACTTGCACTCATATAAAATTGCATTTATACATCCCGTGACTCATCTGCCCATAGAAATTACTGCCCCTGTTCCCGACGACAAACTATGGAACTTTTTTGCTAAAAATGTAGGATTAGTTTCATCGGTTTCGAAGCGTATGTAAGAATTTAGCTTACCTTTGCAGCAAAATTAAATCTATGCACCAATCGAAGAAACTCACACCGCTAAGTTCTTTGGGCGAATTTAAACTGATCGAGCATCTTACTGGCAATTTTCCGATTCGTCATGTTACCACAATAAAAGGTATTGGAGACGACGCAGCCATACTCGATGCCGGCGATAAGTATATTGTTGTAACAACCGATTTGCTGGTAGAAGGTATTCATTTTAACCTGGTATATACCCCTCTAAAGCATCTTGGTTACAAAGCCATCATCGCCAATCTTTCCGATGTATATGCCATGAATGCTATACCCCAACAGGTAACAGTTTCTATTGCTGTTTCGGCTAAGCTTTATGTAGAACATTTGGAAGAAATATATGCTGGCATAAAATTAGCTTGTGAAAAATACAATGTCGATCTGGTAGGCGGCGATACTACATCGTCGATGACAGGTTTAACTATTTCGGTTACTGCCATTGGCTGGGTAAATAAAAACAAGGTAGTATTACGAAATCAGGCACACGAAAATGACTTGATTTGCGTAAGTGGCGACCTTGGAGCTGCGTACATGGGACTCCAACTGCTCGAACGCGAGCGTCGACTGTTTGAAAATGAAGGGATTAAGCAACCCGATTTTGGTTCTTACAGCTACGTTCTCGAACGACAATTAAAACCAGAAGCTAGAAAAGATATTATTGAAATTCTCGAGAAAGCACAGATAATTCCTACAGCCATGATAGATATCTCCGATGGGCTCTCATCGGAATTACTCCACATTTGCAAACAATCGCAAAAAGGATGTCTAGTATATCAGCAAAAAGTTCCCATAGCAGCCGAAACCGAAAAATGTGCTAACGAGTTTAATATACACCCCGTTACCGCTGCACTTAATGGGGGCGAAGATTATGAATTACTTTTTACTGTGCCACTCTCGCAATACGAAATTGTTGCTGCAATACCACAGATAAGTATAATCGGATACATTACCGAATCCAATAAAGGTTGCCGGCTTGTTCTCGACAGCGGGGAAGAAGTAGATATCGTTGCCCAAGGCTGGAATGCGATGAGCAACGAAACACATTAGAAACGTTCGTATTCAGAGTCTTTATTATCTTCGTCGAAAAGACGAAGGTTAAAACCCTTTGTTTTATTTGTTGAATCAGTTGGTAAAGTATTCTTATTCTTTTCTTCTTTTTTTGAACTATTTAATAGATCAGTTAATGGTGGTAAATCTTTTTTAACTTCTGTTGGTTTTGCTGTAATCCCAATAATTTTCTCTTCAAACTGAGCTTTTCGTTCCTCTAATTTTTTATCTAAAATATTAGAAAGATTTTTAACATGGCTTCCGTTGCCATTGTCTTTAGTTTTAGCGTCGAAACGGAAGAAAGCTGTAATTTCTCGAAGGGTTTCGGACTCTTTTGCCAGTTGAACAGCCGTTTGTGCTAAACTGTCGGACGATACCGCATTTTGCTGGATAACCTGATTTAGACGCTGGAGTGCATTATTAATTTGTTCAGCACCTGCATTTTGCTCTACACTTGCAGCGCTGATATCCTGAACTAGCTTGGCAGTATGCTCAATTTCGGGAGCTATTTGTTCGAGTTCTTTAGCAGCTGTTTCGGAAATATTAACACCTTTAGCTGAAAGTTCGTTAATTTGGTCGGCTGCCACCTTACTTCTTTCGGCTAATTTACGAACTTCGGCAGCTACAACTGCAAAACCACGTCCATGCTCTCCAGCACGAGCAGCTTCAACCGCTGCATTTAACGCAAGTATATTGGTCTGAAATGCAATGTCGCCAATTATAGAAATTTTCTCGGCTATCAATTTCATCGACTCGGCCGCAGTGGTGACCGACTCATTGCCTTTTTTAATGCTTTTAGCTGCTTCAACAGCAATTCGTTCAGTTTGCTTGGAGTTATCGGTGTTAGCCTGAATATTAGCAACCATTTCCTCCATACTCGAGGAAACCTCCTGGGCCGATGCTGCCTGGTCGGCGGTACCTTGAGCTAAAACACTTGCCCCCTGACTTATTTGCTCGCTAAGTTTTACAAGCGTTTTAGAACTTTCCTGAACTCGTGTTGCTATTTCGTTTAACTTGTTGATAAGCTGTTCCATCGAAACAGCCATTTGCCCTATTTCGTCGGGACGCTCTTTAACTGTATGTTCGACCGAAGTCTTTAAATTTCCTTCAACCAGTGAATCGATGTTTTCTTTTATCGAACGAAGGGGTTTTTGAATAGTACGAATAACCCAAATATTGCTTCCCAGTAACCACACTGCTGCTAAAGGGACTATCCAAAAAGCATGCTTAATACCTAAATAGCCGTTTACAAACGCTAAAAAGGCAACCCCAAGGGATATAAGGTAAATTAAAGTGGAAACATAAGTAACAATTGTACGTTTAAAAAGAATGCGAACAACCAAAACCCCCACTGGTGCTGTTACCAATAAAATTATCAAAAAAATCAACACATCATTCATAAGTACTTCCTTTTAACGATACAAAAATATCAAAAATATATTATCTCACCTTCCAATATTTAAAGTTACATTTTTTTACGAAAGAATATGATGGAAGTTTTTAAAAATTTAAAAAATGTGAAAAAAATCAGAGATTCAGAATATTACAGATTTCTTTTGAAGTAATTTTTTTGTTGATTGGTACTATCTGATTTAGCTTACCCCGAATTCGAGTCCCCACACCCATAATTCCTTTTAAATGTTGCTCGATATAGGGTCGTCCCTCTTCAAGTACTAAGATTTCATCACAAGCATAATAAATCGATTCGACTAGAGATCTCCCTATAGGATAATGCCTAACTTTTAAAACAGGATATGCCAACGAAGGTATTTGGTCAAATTCCATACTCACGCTTCCACTTACAATAATGCCAAGGGTTTTGTCATGACCTTGATTAAATTCGTTGAAGGGGGAGTCGGATGAAAAAGTCTCTAGCGATTTCATTTTCTCGAGAAAATTAAGGCTCGAATAGTCGAGAGGAAAATTCATACTATTTATAAGGTGAGAAATAGCCTCGATATTCTCTTTTAGATCGTAAGCTTGTTCTGCGAAATGTTCAGGGGCAACAATTAACACCGAAATATTAAATTTTTTTGAAAATAAGACCGAAAATGCGAGCATATGGTAGAGTTCATATGAATTAGAAGGCTCAAACACTGGTAGCAAAAAAAGTTCACCCACATATCTGGGATCATGTAAGCAACATTTAGGATTCACTACATAAACAACAGAAATTTCCGAATACTTATCTAACAAACCAATCAAGTTATGAGAATTACAAAGAATTATTTCGGGATAATTATTTGCTTTACCTTGAACATTGTTTACAAACAAAGGAAATTTCTCTTTCCACTCGGCAGTAACAATAATTGAGTAATTATTAAAAAAATTTTTCACACCATAATAAATTTTAACAATTAAAAAAATGGAGCTTTCTCTCGAAATTATTCACTTAAGCCGAAACTTAATGTAAATCGATATCGCTACGTAAACAAATGATTAAAGTTGCTTTTGCAAAGCTAATACTTTTTCTATGATGAAAAATATTTGCAACTTTGCAAAAAAAGCAAATGCGAAGAAGCAACACCGAAAGTCTTGGAGAAGTTATTCGTAGGTTGATAAGAGCATATGGACTTGAGGAGAAGCTCAATGAATCAAAAATATATGAAGTGTGGCCTTACGTGGTGGGTGAAGCAATAGCCTCGCGTACGAAACGGCTTGCCATTGTAAACAGAGTGCTATTTGTATACCTAAACTCATCCATCGTCAGAGCCGAATTAATTAGAATTAAAGATTCACTTCCTGAAACACTTAACCGAATGGCAGGAATTGATATGATTGATGAAGTGGTAATCCGGTAATTAAGCTATAAAATGGATCTCCATAAACTGCTAAAAATATTCGAAAAACATCCCCAATACGAAACGCTAAAGAATCAGTTTAAGGATAGTGAAACAACACAATTCTTTCAATTATCGGGTTTAAAAGGTTCGTCTCGTTCCTTAATAGTTGCCTATTTTGCACAGCAAAAAACAACGACTCAACTAATAATTGCTTCCGACCGAGATGAAGCTCAATATTTTGCCAGCGATCTAGTACAAATATATGATCCTTCAAGAGTTTTTCTTTTTCCTTCCTCCTACAGGCATCCTGGACAAAGTACTCGAATCGATCCTATTTCTATACTCCAGCGTGCCGAAATATTAAATTACTTCACTCGTCGCCCCGAACATGCTTCGGTAATAGTCTCCTACCCCGAAGCTGTTGCAGAACTTGTGGTATCACAAAAAGAACTCTCCAAAAATACTCTTACCATCCACAAGGGAGAGAAAATCGATATGGAATTTTTAAAAGAGACTCTTGAGGAATATGGATTTCAACGTGTCGATTTTGTATATGAGCCCGGACAATATGCTATTCGCGGTAGCCTAGTCGATGTATTCTCATTTTCTGCCCGATATCCTTTCAGAATAGATTTTTTCGATGATGAAATCAATTCTATCAGAAGTTTTGATATCGAAAACCAGTTATCGTTCGAAAAAATTGAGAAAATTCATATACTGCCCAACATTAAGCAAATAGAGATGGTAGGTTCTAAGGTTTCGTTAATAGAATATCTGCCTATCGACACCTGTTATTGGTTGACAGATAAACGAATAATATTAGAGAAGATAAAAGAACTACCCAATATGGTATGGGAGCAGTATATCGAGGATACCCAGGATGAACAGCATACCAAACCCGATTTGGTAAGTAATCAATTTTTTTACGAGATGTTGTCGCGCCGGAATGTGATAGAATTTGTGCATACCACCCCCAACAACTCGTCTCAATTTATTTCGTTCAATACATCAACCCAGCCTGCTTTTCATAAAAAGTTCGATCTTCTGGCCAAACATATGATCGATAACATGGAAAAAGGATACCAGACGATAATTTGTAGTGAAAATGAAAAGCAACTCGATCGATTAAAAAACATTTTTCAATCGATTGCAAGCTCAATTACTTTCGAACCTTTAAAAGTAGGATTTCACGAAGGATTTGCTGATCACGACCTGAAGATATGCATTTATACCGATCATCAAATTTTTGAACGATATCAACGGAGCCGTTTCGAACAACCTGTCAAAATTTCATCACAAAATATTATTCAAGAAATTTCGGATCTTCATCCAGGTGATTATGTTGTACACATCGACCACGGCATTGGAATTTTTGGTGGAATAGAAAAAGTCGATATCAATGGCCGATGGCAGGAAGTAATTAAACTGGTATATAAAGACAATGATGTGCTCTATGTTGGTGTTAATTCGTTACACCGTATCTCGAAATATAGAGGAAAAGACGGCGAAGCACCTCGTATATATAAACTTGGAAGTAATAGTTGGCAAAAGCTTAAACAGGCTACAAAGAAAAAAATTAAAGATATCAGTCGTGAACTTATTGCCTTGTATGCTAAACGAATAGAAACAAAAGGATTTAGTTTTAGCCCCGACACCTACTTGCAACAAGAGCTTGAAGCTTCTTTTATTTACGAAGATACCCCAGATCAGGAAAAAGCCACAAGACTAGTTAAACAAGCCATGGAAAACGAGCACCCAGCCGATGTATTGGTATGTGGTGATGTTGGCTTTGGAAAAACCGAAGTGGCAATTCGAGCTGCTTTTAAGGCAGCTACCGACGGCAAACAAACAGCAGTATTAGTTCCTACCACTATACTAGCACTTCAACATTTTAAAACCTTTAGCGAGAGGCTGAAAGATTTCCCGGTCACTGTTGAATACATAAGTCGCAATCGAAAACCTGCTGAAATAAGAGAAATACTTCGAAAGGTCGAAAATGGTGAAATTGACATCCTCATAGGAACACACAAATTGCTCAGTGGTAATGTAAAATTTAAAGACTTAGGACTGCTCATTATCGACGAAGAGCAAAAATTTGGAGTAGCCATGAAAGAAAAACTAAAAGCTATGAAGGTAAATATCGACTGCATTTCGCTGTCGGCTACTCCTATCCCTCGAACCCTACAATTTTCGTTAATGGGAGCTCGCGACCTAGCTATTATCAACACTCCCCCACCCAATCGTTTCCCGGTAGTAACCGAAATACATACCTTTAACGAACAAATCATTCGTCAAGGAATACTTAACGAACTTTCGAGAGGTGGACAGGTCTTTTTTATCAATAATAGAGTACAAACTATTTATGAGCTGGAAAAAAAACTACAGCACATTGTACCCGAAGCACGAATAGCTGTAACCCATGGACAAATGGATGGAGAAAAACTCGAGAATACCCTTTTTGCTTTTATTAATGGCGATTACGATGTTTTACTAACTACAGCTATTATCGAATCGGGAGTAGATATACCCAATGTCAACACTATTTTTATCATGGATGCTCATCAGTTTGGACTAAGCGACCTACACCAGTTGAGAGGACGAGTTGGCCGTTCGAACCGTAAGGCATTTTGTTATCTCTTGATTCCCTCATTTCATCTGCTTACAGCACAAGCGCGTCGGCGACTAAAAGCTATAGAAGAAAACTCGGAATTGGGGAGTGGTTTTCAAATTGCTATGCTCGACCTCGACATACGCGGTGCAGGTAACCTGCTAGGTGCAGAGCAAAGTGGTTTTATTGCCGAAATGGGCTACGAAACCTATCTGAACATTCTCCAAGAAGCCATTCAGGAGGTTAAGGAAGAGGAATACCGTCACCTGTTCTTTAAAGAAAAATCGATTAGCGATTCACCAAAAGAAACAATCAACGTATTGGAAAAGCATAAATATGTTCTGGATTGTCAAATCGATACCGACTTTGAAATAATGCTCCCCGAATCGTATATCGAAAACATCACTGAACGTATTAGGCTATATCGCGAACTCGATGAAATTGAGACTGAAGAAGAACTTTTACTGTTTGAACATAAACTAAACGATCGTTTTGGACCAGTTCCCGAACCAGCACAACAACTAATGGATATTGTACGTTTACGTAGAATGGCTAAAGAACTTGGATTTGAACGCATTTCGATTAAAAACGAAAAAATGACACTTTACTTTGTTCAAAATCAACAATCGCCCTACTATCAGTCGGAAATCTTTGGCCGAATACTGAAATATGTTCAAAAACACCCACAGGAATTTCGTTTCCGCGACTCTACTGAAAAACCTTCCATGTTTACTCATGGAATAAAAAATGTAAGAATGGCCATGGATGTTCTTAAAAAATTAAGCACCGAATAAGTAGTAATCGAAAAAATAGAGATACCCGAAAATTAATTGTTATGCACGATTTAACTCAAGGACATGTTGGTAAACAAATATTCCGTTTTACAGTACCTATACTGGTAGGAAATATATTTCATCAGTTGTATCAGATTATCGACAGTATCATTGTTGGGCATTATCTAGGAAAACACGCCCTAGCGGCAGTAGGCGCTTCTTTTCCAATTATTTTTTTAGTACTTTCGTTTACCATTGGGATAGCAATGGCAGGCACAGTAATAGTTAGCCAATATTTTGGTGCCAAAGACTACGAAGGAGTTAAAAGAAGTATTGATACATTAAATGTATTCTTAGCTGTTACTGCAATTCTGGTATCTATCCTTTCAATCCTGTATAGCGTTAAAATTTTCAAATTGATGCGGATGCCTGAAGAACTGGTTCCATCGGCGGTAAGTTTTTTCAATATTTTTATGTTAGGAACAATCTTCAGCTTTGGATTTAACGGTACTACAGCTGTTTTAAGAGGGATGGGCGATTCGAAAACTCCGCTCTATTTTCTTGTCACCAGCACTATTCTAAACATTATTCTCGACCTAATATTTATTGTAGGATTTCGATGGGGTATTGCATCGGTTGCCTGGGCAACCGTAATATCACAAGCTTGTGCGCTTGGTGCTCTTATTTTGTACCTCAACAAACGACACCCTGTGATAAAATTTAACCCGTCAAAAATTTTTTTCGACAAAAAAATATTTCTTAAATCGCTGAAAATAGGACTACCAGTAGGACTTCAACAAATGTTCGTTGCATTAGGGATGATGGCCTTAATGGTAATTGTCAACAGCTTTGGAACCAATGTAATAGCCGCCTACTCGGTAGCATGGCGAATCGACAGCTTTGCCTCGATGCCAGGCATGAACCTTGCCATTGCGCTATCGGCTTTTGTAGGACAAAATATGGGTGCCCGACAAACCGAAAGAGTAATACAAGGACTCAAAACTACCTTACTCATGGCTGGATCGGTAGCTATATTTATTTCTTTTATCGCATTTTTCTGGGGCGACCTTCTAATGCAAATATTCACTTCCGACAGGGATGTAATTGCAATAGGTCATCAGTATCTTAAAATTGTTGGAATGTTTTATCTAGCTTTTAATTCTATGTTTATTATCGGTGCAGTTATGAGAGGTGCTGGCGATACTTTTGTACCCATGCTATTATCACTTTTTTCGCTTTGGTTGATTCGACTACCGCTTGCCTACTTTTTGTCCAAACACATTGGAGAACAAGGTATATGGTGGTCGATCCCTATTGGATGGACTATCGGAACCATACTAAGCTATGCTTACTATAAAATGGGAAATTGGAAAAATAAAACAATTGTCGAAAGAAAAGAAATGATAGTTGAAGCATAACAGATTTATTTGCATCTGCAAGGAAAAAATATTAAATATTTATCTATAAACCACATTTTTACAAGCTTCTAACAGCATTGTTGATAAAGATTTTTCCATAGCTCTACTACTTTTCTATATCTTTGCTTTTACAGCAAAACCACGTAGGTAACAATGAAAGAGTGCTGTAACTCATCAATTTGGCTATTTAATAACTAAAGCATGGAACAGTTTTACACCGAAGATAGCATAAAAACCCTCGACTGGCGCGAGCATATACGTAAGCGTCCGGGTATGTACATAGGCAAGTTGGGAGATGGATCCTCGCCCGACGATGGGATATACGTTCTCATTAAAGAGGTGATGGACAATTCGATCGACGAGTTTATGATGGGGTATGGTAAAGAAATCATCCTTCAGATATCTGAAAAAGAAGTGAGAGTTCGAGACTTTGGAAGGGGAATACCGTTGGGTAAACTACTCGATGTTGCCTCGAAAATGAATACCGGTGCCAAATACGATTCCAAAACCTTTCAAAAATCGGTAGGGCTCAACGGAGTTGGTATTAAAGCTGTTAATGCTCTTTCAACCCATTTTACCATTACATCCTTCCGCGATAGCCGCTTTAAACGCATCTCGTTTTCCGAAGGTAATCTTATTACCGAAGAGCCTGAACAACCAACATCGGAACGTAATGGTACCGAAGTCATTTTTCATCCCGATGAAAAAATGTTCGGCCACTTTCACTTTATTCCCGAGTATATCGAGGCGATGGTTCGTAACTATACCTACCTCAATTCGGGGCTTACCATACGTTTCAACGAGCAAGTTTTTATCTCTAAAAATGGTTTGCTCGACCTACTTACCGATAATCTGGCAGAGCCCCCACTCTACCCTATCATACATTTGAAAGGCGAAGATATAGAATTAGCTATCACCCACAATACCGAGTACGGAGAAGATTACTATAGCTTTGTCAACGGACAACATACCACCCAGGGTGGTACGCATCTACAGGCATTTAAAGAAGCCTATGTAAAAACTATTCGCGAGTTTTACAAAAAAGATTTTGAAGCATCCGACATAAGAGGTTCCATTGTAGCTGCCATAAGCGTTAGAATACAGGAGCCTGTTTTCGAATCACAAACCAAAACTAAGCTTGGATCAAAAGATATGTGGGATGGGGGTCCTTCTGTAAGTAAATATGTTACTGACTTTCTTAAAACACATCTCGACAACTATCTGCACAAACATCCGGAAACGGCCGATATTTTGCTAAAAAAAATTCTGGAAAACGAAAAGGAAAGAAAGGCAATTAGTGGAGTACAAAAGTTGGCCCGCGAACGCGCCCGCAAAGCCAGCCTACATAATAAAAAACTACGCGACTGTCGTATACACCTAACCGACAACGATGAGCGCCGTCTCGATACTACCCTGTTTATAACCGAGGGAGATTCGGCAAGCGGCTCAATTACTAAAAGTCGCGATGTAAATACTCAAGCTGTTTTTAGCCTTAAAGGTAAACCCCTCAATACTTATGGCCTGACTAAAAAAATTGTTTACGAAAACGAAGAATTTAATCTATTGCAGGCAGCACTTAATATCGAAGAAGGTATAGAAAATCTACGATATAACAACATTGTTATAGCTACTGATGCCGACGTTGATGGCATGCACATCCGTTTGCTTATGATTACCTTTTTCCTGCAATTTTTCCCAGAACTTGTTAAAAAAGGTCATCTTTACATTCTTCAAACCCCTTTATTCCGCGTTCGAAACAAAAGTAAAACCATCTATTGCTACGACGAAAAAGAAAAAGAGACAGCCTTAAAAGAACTTGGCAAAAATGCCGAGATTACTCGATTTAAAGGATTAGGCGAAATATCACCCGACGAATTTAAACACTTCATCGGTAAAGATATTCGTCTCGAACCTGTTAGACTTCGTAAAGAGGATATCATCCACGAACTACTTGAGTTTTACATGGGCAAAAATACCACCGAACGACAGGACTTTATTATAGAAAACCTTAAAATTGAAGAAGATATTATAGAAGAAGATGTAATAGAAGAAATATAAAAAAAATTCTTCTACAATTTGTTTTTGTATTAACATTCTTGATTTGAAGTAAAAGCAGAACTGAAATATGAGCGAGCAGACACCCCACGATGAAATACGCAACGAGCAAATTAATGACCCATTAGAAGAATCGTCGGAAAACACCTTGTCGAGCCACCCAACCGACATATACAACAGTACAACCGTTTTGGGTGGCATGTATAAGGAATGGTTTCTCGATTATGCTTCGTACGTCATCCTTGAACGTGCTGTACCCCATATCAATGATGGGCTGAAGCCAGTTCAGCGACGCATTTTACACGCCATGAAACGACTCGATGATGGTCGATACAATAAAGTGGCTAATATTATAGGCTACACAATGCAATATCATCCCCATGGCGATGCCTCAATTGGCGAAGCACTGGTTCAATTAGGACAAAAGGACCTGCTCATCGACTGTCAAGGAAACTGGGGCAACATCCTCACCGGCGATAGTGCAGCTGCACCACGTTATATCGAAGCCCGGCTATCGAAATTTGCCCAAGAAGTAGTTTTTAATCCAAAAACTACCGAATGGAAACTCTCCTACGACGGACGAAATAAAGAACCAGTTACATTACCCGTTAAATTCCCCCTTCTTCTTGCACAAGGCGTTGAGGGAATTGCGGTAGGGTTAGCATCTAAAATCTTACCCCACAACTTTAATGAGCTTATCGACTGCTCAATTGCCTGCCTTAAAGGTGAACCTTTTGAACTTTATCCCGATTTTCCAACAGGTGGAATGGCCGATGTCTCAAAATATAACGACGGTATGCGGGGGGGAATAGTAAAAGTGAGAGCAAAAATTCAGAAAATTGACAAAAAAACCCTTGCCATTACCGAAATCCCTTTTGGAAAAACAACCACCTCACTAATAGAAAGCATTTTAAAAGCAAACGAAAAAGGGAAAATTAAAATCCGCAAAATCGACGACAATACTGCCGAAAACGTCGAAATACTTATTCATCTTCAACCTGGCGTTTCACCCGATGTAACAATTGATGCCCTTTACGCATTTACCGATTGCGAGGTGTCTATCTCGCCCAATTGCTGTGTGATTGAAAATGATAAACCTAGATTTCTTGGTGTTTCGGAAGTGCTGCGTATCAACACCCAAAATACTCTCAACCTACTCAAACAGGAACTATCTATTCGACTGCACGAATTAGAAGAAGATTGGCACTTTTCGTCGCTCGAAAAAATATTTTTCGAAGAAAAAATATACCGCGAGCTCGAAAAAGATACTCGCGACTGGGAAACTATGCTCGATGCTATCCATAAAGCATTCGACCCTTATAAAAATCGCCTTCGTCGCGAAATTACCATAGAGGATATTACAGCCCTTACCGAAAAACCAGTACGAAAAATTTCAAAGTTCGATATCAAGAAAGCCGACGAGCATATTAAAAATATCGAGAAACAGATAAAAGAAACCAAACACAACCTTCACCACATTACCGAATATACTATCCAATGGTTTCAAATGTTGAAAGAAAAATACGGAAAAGGTAAAGAGCGTAAGACTGAGTTAAGAAACTTTGAAACCATTCAAGCTGTATATGTAGCAGCCAATAACGAAAGATTATATGTAAATCGAGCTGAAGGTTTTATTGGGACTAGTTTACGAAAAGATGAATTTGTCTGCGAATGCTCCGACATCGACGATATCCTCGTTATCCGTCAGGATGGTACTTACCTGATTACAAAAGTAGCTGAGAAAGTATACGTAGGTAAAAACATATTGTATGCTGGGGTTTTTAGAAAAAACGATACCAGAACCATTTTCAATGTGGTTTATCTCGATGGTGCTTCGGGCATCAACTATGTAAAACGCTGTGCAATAACAGGTCTTCAGCGCGACAAAGAATATCAGCTCACCCAAGGGACACCTTACTCAAAAATACTTTATCTTTCGGCTAATCCAAATGGCGAGGCCGAAACCATTAAAGTTAAGCTAAAGCCACGCCCACGATTGAAATCACTCGAGTTCCTCTTCGATTTTGCCGATATTACCATCAAAGGACGTAACGCAGTGGGTAACATCCTAACAAAACATGCTATCCACAAAATCGATATGATAGCTAAAGGTGAATCAACGCTCGGAGGAACTAAAATATGGTACGACCCGGAAGTTAATCGCCTAAATATCGAAGGCAAAGGAAAACTACTGGGCGAATTTAATAATGGCGACCGAGTACTCGTAGTTCGGGAAAACGGTCATTATTACCTCTCGTCGTACGACCTATCTACCCACTTCGACGACGATATCCTGCTTATCGAAAAGTACGACCCCGAAAAAGTCTTTACTGCCGTATATTTCGACGCCGACCAGAATTACTACTACCTCAAAAGGTTCAACTTCGAACCCTCAGAAAAAGGTTTCAATTTTGTTGACGAGGAAAATCCTGCTTCAAAACTTATTCTGCTTAGCGGAGAACAATATCCTCAGTTTAAAATAATTTTTGGAGGTAAACACCAAAAGCGTGCTCCCGAACTTATTGATGCCGAACAATTTATTGCTGTAAAAAGCGCTCGAGCTAAAGGCAAAAGACTCACTACTTTTGAAGTTGAACAGATAATTGAAGTAGAACCATTACAAAAAGAACCCTCAACTCCAGAAGAAATTGAACCTGTTTTACCACCATTAAACGAAGAAATTGAGAAAAAAATTTTCGAAGATAAAGATGCTACAGGACAAATTGTCCAAACAAAATTATTTTAGTATTTCTTCTTAAAATTATTTGTTCAGTGAAAACAAGCTAAAAAAAGCCTTATATATTTTGCACAATCACATAGATTAATTCTTTTATAAGAACTAAATGATTGTGCATATATTAAAAAAATTTGTAACGGATCCTATCTTATCGGCTCTAAAATGAAGCTTCTTTTTATATCAGAAAAAATCAACAGGATAGTTTAAAAATTGTTTTTTTAAAACATTTATATAAGCTTAATAAATTATTTTTACCCCAAATTATTAGCGTATGAAAAAACTGATATATTTTATTGCGTTATTATTAGTCATTCTCCCCGCATGCGAACCAGATAGCAACGACAATAATAGTTCAAAAATAGATGTCGAGAAAAGTCGTATAAGAGGTGAGATATATGCCTATATGCAAAGTAGTTATTATTGGAACGATAAAATACCACAGCATAAGGATACTACGGCTGATATTGAACCCGAGGAATTCTTTTACAGCTTGCTATACACAGCTCTCGACCGCTGGAGTTTTATTACCACCCAAGAAGAATTGCTTAAACTCGATAACGGGCAATACTATGGACATGGCATAATGTTTACATACGATGAATATGCAAACATCCGCGTAGGTTATGTATATAAGAATACTTGGGCATCTGAAGCCGGCATACGACGAGGTTGGGTTCTTAAAAAAGTAAATGATCAGGAAGTACATAGCTACGAACAACTTGAAACGCTGGTTGGTGATGGAACAAAAAAAGTTGTGAATAAATTTGAGTTTATCGATAACGAAGGAAACACTAAAATTGTCTCAATCGAAAAAGAGGAAATTACTATTAATCCTGTACTTTCAAACAAAATCATCCAATTTGATGGCAAAAAAGTTGGTTATTTGGCTTTAGAAAGCTTTTTAGGAAGCAACATTGAAGGTAAACTGGACGACATATTCAATGATTACAAAACGAATTCGATCGATGAGTTGATTATCGACTTACGATACAATACGGGGGGTAGCCTATACACTGCAAATCATTTAGCCAATCTCGTAGTGGGTAATGTAGCAAAAAATCAACTGTTCATACGTCTGGCCTTTAATCCGATATTAGAAGATTATTATGACGACTCCATTAAAATTTCTTACATCAATGCAAAACCCAATAGTCTTACCAAACCCCTTTCGAGAGTCTTTTTTATAACATCTGGTCAAACTGCCTCAGCCAGTGAGGCCTTAATTAAAGGCATTCAACCATACCTTACAACAATCCTTATTGGAACGAGAACCTATGGCAAACCTGTGGGAATGATCCCAGTGGATATTTCCAATTCAAACTATGTTATTGTTCCAGTAATGTTCGAATGGAAGAATGCGCAAGGAGAATCATCGGGATACATGGGCATTGGGGTCAACCAACCTGAATTTGACGATTTAACCCGAGACTTTGGAGATACTACTGAACTTTGCCTGCACCAAGCTATTCGGTTCATCAAAACAGGTAATTTTGCACCTCTAAAAAAATCGGCTAAAGAATACAATTTTATTAAGCCCGATTGGAAAGGAATTAGAGCCGAAATTGGAGCTTATTAATTTTCAACGTGATGAAAAAAGATAGTATAATAGTACATATCCTATACTTAGCTTTATTTGTATTTATAGGTTGCGTAATATACCAATGTACCGATACAACCGACTGCAAATACACAGCAAATCGAAGCTTGAAACTAAATTTTACTCAACTTAGTTCAAATAATAAATTGGTTGACACCATTGTAAGTGGTTTAACAGTTACTACCTCGAATGGTATTGCATTGTACGATTCTGTATCGGCCAAACAGCTTCAGCTTCCTTTATCCCAGCTTAGCGACACTTCGATATTTTACTTTTATTTCGACTCTATTGCAATAGATACAATGTATGTATTTGCAAAACGAACAATAGAAATGATTTCACCCGAATGTGGATTTAATACCCGATTTTTACTCGACTCGGCAAAGTGTTCTTTAAACAATATTACCCGTATTATGGTGGTCGACAAAAACATTGGTGAAAATGCGCAAACCGACCGTAATCTAAATCTTGTAATTAAAAAGAGACCAAAGTTAGGTCAATAGGATATTAAAATATTACAACTGTCTAATCTTCTCGAGCTCAGGATTATCGCCTTTTTTGTATAGCTTAATTTGAGCGCGAATCATACGAGGCTTGCCGTTTATATCGTTACGAAGCTGAATATTTCTAAAACCTTTAAGCGAAAGCATTTCCATTATCTCTTTGTGGAATCGGGGATTAATTTCGAAGTATAAAAAACCACCCCATTCCAGTTTAATACGAGCAAAATCGGCAATAGCTCGGTAAAATTTCAAAGGGTCGTTATCTTCGACAAATAGTGCTATATGCGGTTCGTAATCGAGAACATTACGATGCATCAAGGCCTTTTCGCTTTCAGTAACATAGGGTGGATTACTAACGATTATGTCGTAATATTCTTTAAACAAATGTGCATTTTTTCCCGATAAACCCTCTAAAATATCGTAATTAAAGAAATTGACAATGCTTTCGTTCATGTACGAATTTTCTTCGGCAAGTTCGAGCGCTTCGTCCGAAATATCAATTCCATCGGTTTGAGAGTGCACCATAAGTTTATCGAGCGCTATAGCAATGCAACCCGATCCTGTACCAATATCTAATATCCGATTTTCGTTAAACTTATGGGTTTTAATAATCCAATCTACCAATTCCTCAGTTTCGGGTCGAGGTATTAAAACTGCGGGTGTAATTCGAAGTGTAAGCCCCATAAAATCAACCGAACCTAAAATATACTGCAAAGGCTCGTAATTTTTAAGACGTTCAGTTGTTGCAACAATTTTATCAAAAACTTCTCTCGAAATCTCGAGCTGAGGTTTTAAATGAAAATCGACAGCATTAATATGAGCCAGCTTTTCGAAAAGAATACGACGAATACTACGAAATTCAGGCTCAGGATATAGACTTCCAACCTCGTCCTGAAAGTATTGTAAAGCCTCTCCTAAGGTTATAACATTGGTATCCACGGCCATAAATTTACCCCCACAAGTTAAAGTTTTTTTTGATAGCTTGATATAGACAGGATAAAAATCTTAACAGTATCATTGAAGTAATTAATAAAAGTGAATAAAAACAATACCTTTAGCCAATATAAATCTTTTCTACATTATAAAAACTCAATCCGTTTTCTCAGTTTTAACTGAAAACCAAAATAAGAATAGATAAACTGCATTAAATTTGTCTGATGTTTTAACGAATTAACCAATGATATGGATACAAAAGATGAGCAATATCACTTTCGATGTATCGACTTGGCATACAATGGTTTAGGACACACAGCACCTAATCCATTAGTAGGTGCCGTAATTTTTTACAAAGGTAAAATTATTGGGGAGGGTTATCATAGCCGTTTCGGTGGTGCCCATGCCGAGGTAAATGCAATAAATCAAATAAAAAACGAGTCAATACTTAAAAATGCCACCTTATTAGTAAACCTCGAACCTTGCAGCCATTTCGGAAAAACTCCACCCTGCAGTAGCCTGATTATTGAAAAAAAAATTAAAAAAGTCATCATTGGCGATATTGATCCATTTCCAAAAGTATCGGGTAGAGGGGTAAAAATGCTTCAACAGGCAAATGTTGAAGTAGCGATAGGGCTTCGAAAAGCTGATAGTAGATTTATCAATCGACGCTTTTTTACTTTTCATGAAAAAAAAAGGCCTTATATCATTCTCAAATGGGCCGAATCCTATGACGGTTATCTTGATAAAATTCGCACTTCTAATGAACCTCCTCAATGGATTACAAATACCTATGCCAAAATATTGGTACACAAGTGGCGAACTCAAGAGCAAGCCATTCTTGTAGGTACAAATACTGTTATGATGGACAATCCTCAACTGACTGCCAGATATTACTACGGAAAAAATCCAATTCGCCTAATACTCGACCGGAATAATAGATTGGAGAGAAATTTGAATGTTTTCGATCAAAAAGCACCCACCGTAATTTTTTCACAGAAAAACAACAATCAGTTCCTCGATCATGTTCAATATGTTCAAATACCTTTTGAAGATATGCCCGCTGAAGTGATGGATTATTGTTTTCGTAACAACATCCAGTCGGTTATAATTGAAGGTGGCAGTAAAGTTCTAACAAGTTTTATTACTCGAAATCTATGGGATGAAGCACGCGTGTTTAAAGGCGATAAAGTTTTTGAGCATGGAATTGCTGCACCTAAGATAGATTGTAGACCTCAATATACATTACGACTAGGTAATGCAATGCTTGCGTATTATTTCAACGATGAATGGTCGTCAATAGCAAACATTGATTACATTTGAAAAATTTATTGATGTATGACACATAAGGCAGGTTTTGTTAATATTCTGGGTCGCCCTAATGTAGGTAAATCCACTTTAATGAATGCGATGCTGGGCGAAAAACTTTCTATTATTACTCCTAAAGCCCAAACTACCCGGCATCGAATAATAGGAATAGCCAATGGAGAAGATTATCAAATTGTATTTTCGGATACTCCGGGAATCATTAAACCCAAATACAAGCTTCATCAAAAAATGATGGATTTTGTTAAAGAAGCACTTAACGATGCCGACATTATACTATTTCTTACAGAAGTTGAAGAAAAAGAAGACGAAGTTCCCGAAATAATAAATGAAATAGAAAATCTACAAGTTCCTCTATTAGTAGGTATCAATAAAGTCGATCTTTCTAATCAAACAAAAGTAGAACAGCTTGTAGAATACTGGAAAAATAGAATGCCTACTGCCGAAGTTTATCCTCTTTCCGCACTCTACAACTTTAATATCGATGCCTTAAAAAAACGTATTCTTGAACTTCTTCCCGAACACCCACCTTATTATCCTAAGGAGAATCTTTCGGATCGAAATATACGCTTTTTTGTATCTGAAATTATTCGTGAAAAAATTTTACTACATTATCAAAAAGAAATACCCTATGCTGTAGAAGTAATTATTGAATCGTACAAGGAAACCGAGAATCTTGACCGAATTGCTGCTACTATTTACGTCGAACGCGAGACCCAAAAAGGTATTATTATTGGTAAAGGTGGAGAAGCACTTAAAAAAATTGGAATAGAAGCTCGAAAAGATATTGAAGCTCTTGTTGGCAAACAAGTTTTTCTTGAACTCTATGTTAAAGTAAAAAAAGACTGGAGGAACAATGAAAAAATCTTAAATCAATGGGGATATAAGATTTAAGCTATGAGTGGTTCGGAAATTTTACTTATATTATTAGTAATCCTTATTCTCTTCGGTGCCGATAAATTACCCGAGCTTGCAAGGGGCTTGGGCAAAGGACTTAACGAAGTGCGAAAAGCGTCAGATGAAATAAAAAATGAACTTCTTAAACATTCCAATGAAATATCTCAAGAAGTTGAATCGCTTAAAAGGGAAGCTACTTCCAATACATTAACCCCCATCGACGAGATGCGTAAAGAGATAGAAGAAAATAATAAAGAAGCAGAAAATAAAAGTTAGTTCTTTATTAAAACTAACCTGCTGCTATTTCTCTCACACATTCATTCATCCACCAAAAACCTTTTACTATTTCATCGACATTAAATACAATTATGGTTTATTGGGCAAACGATAGAACGGTCCTGTAGTTGGAACGGGATAAAGATTAATTGTAAGGACGTTTGAGTATTTTGGCACACAACCTGGTGTCGACATCTTTCTAACGAATTTGGTTGGTGCATTAACTGCACCTGTATAGGTATAATTCGCGAAATTAGATGAGGGGATATCTATCCAGCTACCATCTCCGGGTAGAGCACTCATATTGGTTGTATACTGCCAGGTATAGGTGTATACTCCACTGCCTCCTCTCGGGAACACTACGTTGTTAAATGCAGATGGTGAAGTGCCTTTACAAATTGTTTGATCGGCAGCTATCTGGCCTCCCAAACAGTTTGTGGCACCAATAGCAAACTGGGTAGAAAGCGAACTTATACCCAAAAGACCTAATCTATGACATATCGTATCACTGGTATTAATTGTGGCATTTTGGTGTGTTCCCTCTAGGATCCAGCTACCATTATTGGTCCTTTTGAGTATTCGAGAAGTAGCATTTACATAATTTGTTCCTGTACTAAAATAATTGGCAAGTAGAGAAATATTAAAGTTTGAACAAGCAAATCCATTAGCAGCAACAGCATCCCAATAACCTTTCGAGAACTGAAGTATAACACTATCGGCGCCTTCGTCTAGCGGTAAACCGGTGCTACCTGGATCGCCAACGAGATATCGCATTATTACAGAACCTGAAGTAAGCCCACTGATTGGACGAATGATAGCATAATGAGCTTCGGTAAATGAGCCTACAGGGAAAATATAGTTAGTTGCTGTAGCTGTTATCCATCTCTCCAATCGACCAACTACTTGACCCGATGTGTATGTAAGATTTCCAGGATTTGCGGTGCTTGTCCCTACAACAAGTTTGTATGTCCCGGTATTAATATTACCGCTGGTCATTGTTAGTAAGTTAGATACTACCACATTGCCATTGGCAAGTGATACTCCCCCTCCAGTGTTATTGATTGTTAGTGAATAGAATGTCTCCTGACCTGCTCTGGATATGGTTTGCAAGCTACTACCATCGAAAGTAACAGTACCAACCTGAGGTATAAATGTAGCGTTATTGGTCCAGTTGCCCCCTACAAATACATTGTAGGTAGGTGATGTGGAAACATCAAATGTTCCGTTCGAGATGGTAAGGTTGTTGTTTACATCGAGAGTATTGGTTATTCTAAAAAGGGCATTACCATTTATCTGTAAATCATAGAACGACTGATTTCTAGGGGATATACTCTTTGTGCCTGTACTAGCAACAAAAACTACCTTACTAGTCCCACAAGTGAAAATACCAGTACCTGTAATAGCCCAGTTTTCACCAACTGTAATTGTACCTGCCCGAGCTACTAAAGTACCGCCAGTCATGTAATAACGATTTCCAATATTCAAGTTATTACTTGTAACTCCACCATCGGGAGATAAATCCACTATCCCCCTGTTAATGGTTAAATTATTGGTAATTCCAATTGTCGAAGGACTAGTGGTACCCAGAGTAAAAGTAGCATTTCCAGTGCCATTACCACTGTTAAAGACCAAATTGTAGAAATTACTTGTTGACGGGTTAATATTATGTGTGCCCGATGCAGCATTAAATGTAACTGTTTTAGTTCCAGTAGTAAAACTACCTCCATTACTATTCCAACTACCTCCAACAGTTAGGTCGTACCCATTAAAATTAAGATTACCTTTGCTTATGGTTAATGAACCTGTAAGCGTAGTATTTGAGTTTAACTTGTATTGAGTAGCAGATCCGCCTCTAATAATCAGATTATTGAAGGCGCTTGCTCCCTGTTTAATATCCTTTGTTCCCGACGGAGCAGTTAAAATAACTGTAGAATTGCCAGCTGTAAAGGAACCACCCATTGATGTCCAGTTGTCACCAACATATATTTTGGGATTAGGACCTGTAGCAATAACATTTCCGTAATATAAAAGTTCTTGCTCAATTCGTATAGTATCGGCTACTGTTAACGAAGAACCTGTTTGAATTGTGACCTTGCGAGCACGCGCAGTACCAGCTGAGACTAATGGTTTGTTAGTTACGTTAGGTATAATTACAAATTTAGAACTGTCGGGAATTAAACCACTCGACCAGTTGCCCCCTAAGAACCAGTTTGTATTTATTGCACCAGTCCAATAATAGGTGTTTTTATTCACCCATCGAATAAGTCCGGTATTGGGGTCTTCAAATCCTGGTCCACCCTGATCATACTCATAATTGTAAACGCCAAAAGCACCCGAAGCATCGACCATAACCACCAAGTCGGTACCAATGGTTCGGTAAACGTTTCTTATACTTCCACTAATAGGTGCATTGAAAACGACGTTAAATACTGAATCATTCCTACCGCCGAAACTGCAGTCGTAGCGGAGATAGTACCCACCATTTTGTCCGTACGAGAAAGAACCTTCTGAGAAATTATATACCGAATCTACATAGGCTCCATTGCTAATAACAATACCATTGGCATTAATATATTCGATATTGTAATATTTTGCTGCGATGCGACCTCCACCATATACAGTTAAACCATAGCCTGTGGTAGCCGGAATCTGCGAAGTTATTAAAGCTGATTCATTTGCTGATTTACCAATTATTCTAATATTTCCACCAGAATTAACAATTAACGACGAACCTAATCCCATTCTTAATGTTGAGGTAGAGTCGATGATTAAGGTTCCGTTAATGTTGAAATTTTCGGCCGCTACATTCAAATCGCCATAAGTTAATGTTTTACCATTTAGCTGTAAAGTACCCCCTGCACTAATTGAAACATTACGTATAAAGGTAGTAGAACTTAATAATTTATAGGTAGTTCGAGAAGTTGAAATATCTACATCGTAAAAGGCAGAACCACCTGCATCGATATATTTTGTCGTTAGTACATTGCAATTGAAAACTACTCTCCCTAAACCGGCATTAAATGTTCCGGCATTTGTCCAATTACCTCCAACTGTTAGAACAAAATTATTTGAACTTAGGTTACCTCCTGGTTGAATGCTAAAATCGTTTCTCACTACGGTATTACTCCCTAACTGGTACACTGCGTTACCTGCAATAGTGAGATTGTAAAAGGGTAATGTTCCGACATTAATAGTTTTTGAACCAGTAGTGCCATTCATAATTACAGTTCCATTGTTGGTTATGCTACCATTAATACCCTTAACAAGGTTACCCATCACTCCTATAATGTCATTGGTAGAATTAAGACGGAACTGCCCATTGATATAGAAATCTCCTTTAACTTGCAAATCGATGCTATCGTTATGTGTAGGAGTACTAATTCGTAACGAGGCTCCATTGTTGATAGTTAAATTTAATGCTTTAGCCCCTGCTTTGCTAATAATGGGTTGATTGGTTGCAGGTGCAATTATTACATGTTCGTTACCTGTAGGAACAATGGGAGGACCGTAGCTAGCACTCCAGTTTAGCGAGTCGTTCCAATTGGTACTAACCGAACCTATCCATGTTAAAGTTATTGGCCCTGTCCAGATAATCAAATCATTAGGATCGTCGTCGTATGTTTCGCCGGCAAAAATACCCGATGCATTGTAAAACTCAATAGTGTCGGCAGCAGAAGATATTTTCCGAACATTAAAAGCAGATCCTCCAGGATTAGTTGGAAATGAAACATCGTTAATACGGTAAATTCCGGTTAGTCGCTGAGTATTTTCTATTCGAAGCATACAACCTGTATTCAAACCATTATCGAATGTACAGTAAGAAAAATTGTTGTTCATATCAATCACGCCAGTAGTATTAATATAAATACCCAACGCATTCATGTATTCAAACAAGGCATACTTTGCAGATATATTACCATTGACAGTAAATCCATATCGGCTTCCTACGCCAGCAATGGTGTTATGCGTAATTATGGCAAGGTTTGTAGGTGTTCCAATTACCTGAATACTACCACCATTATTTACCACGAGGTTAGTACCATTTCCCAGAGCTAAAACTCCACCGGAACCGACAATATAGGTACCCTGAATAGTTACAGCGTCAGTTGCACCATCGCCCAAACTAATGTACTTCCCATTACCGTTGAAAATACCTGCCTGAATAATGAAATTACCTCTCAGATCCATATTGTCGAGTGCAACATAGGTTGCACCGCCTGGACTATTAATTGTAATGTTGGTTAAGACCGAGCCATTTGTCTGAATATACGCCGTTCCTGTAACTTTATTCAAGATAAATGAACCGCTATAGGAAATAGAACCATTTATCGCTCTTAGATCTCCACCAATGGAAATAGTTTGACCGTTTGGATTGAAAATACCATTTACTATATTGAGATTACCATTAAAAGTATATGGACGATAAGCACAAATTAAACTGTTGGATGATTTATTAATAGTAATATGATTGAAGTTGTTATTCGCTAAAGCATTAACATATAAGTATTGATTGGCCGAACCTGTAAAAATAACTTCACCTTGACGTGCTAAAAATGTACCATACACGCCAGAAACTGGATTGTTGTTATTCCAATTACCTTCAAGGGTAATAGAAAAATTATTCGGCCCAACATCCAAAGTAGAATTGTATAAAAATAAATTGGAAAGAACAGTTATATCACCACCCAAGGTCTTTACATTTTCAGACATTAAATAAAGAATTCCATAAGTAATAGGGAAAATAGTTTGATTCACATTACCATCATAAAAAACCATTGAAGTTGGATCGAGATTGTAAAGAGCAAAATTGGAAGGAAAATTGTTAGCACCTCTAACATATAGTCTGGTATTACCTTCCATAATGAAATTACCGGTACCGGTAGGATTATTAATTTGATATGTACCTAGGATAAGTTGGAAACTACCATTCTTAAGTATCAAGTTACCCAACACATTAATGTTGTTTTGAATAGTAGTCGAATAATTTTGTAAGGTTAAATTACCGAAAGTTCCGGAGACAATAGTTTGTGTTCCCGCCGGTCGATCAAAAATCAAAGTTCCGTTGCCCAAATAATTTCCATTGTTTGTCCACGAAAGTCCACTAAAGTAATGAGTTTCGCCACCATCGTTGAATGTAGCCCCGTTTTGTATCACTACATTCCCATTGAAATCGATACTTGATGCAGGTTCTGCTTTTAAGGTTGCATTTGTTTGAACTGTAGCTATATTTGCTATTGAAATGTTATTTTGAACAGCTTTGGTTTGCGTCCCATCAAAAGTTACGTTATAAAAATTTGCATTGGTAATTACCTGATTCTGATTGCCATTAAAAATAACGGTACCAGCCGCAACCGATCCACCTGTTGGCATAAAAGAAGCACCTAAATTTACATAAAAGTCACCTCCTACGTATAGATTGTAATTATTTGTCCCGGGATACAGCTTACCATTTAGAATTGATACACTTCCATCGATTGTAATATTGGCTCCGTTCAGGAAAAAATTAGTAGCTGAGTTATCAATTATTATATTATTAAAACGCGAGGTTAAAGGTGTAATGTTAGCAACCCCAGCTGATGAGTTAAAAACTACTGTACCTCCTCCATGAGAAAATATGCCGAAATTGCCACGAACCCAGTTGCCACCAACATATATAGTATCGCTTGCAGATGCTACAGAAAGTACACCTACATTGTTTGCGGTACCTACAATAATATCGCCCGAAACATATAAATGCTTATTGTTTTCTAATGATAAATTACCGTTTGTGATAGTTAGTGATTTACAAATAGCATGATTATTGGTAATCTTAGGATCGTTTGGTCGATCTGGAATTACTACATCGACATTATTGTCGGGGACTTGATTGATATCCCAATTTCCTGCAGTATGCCAGTCGGTATTTATTGCGCCTGTCCAATTGGCCAACATAATACATGGCCATCTGAGTAGTCCTGTCGAACAACTTGGTGGCATAACGGCATCATTTTCGTACTGAAATGTTCCAATATTTCCTGTGACATTAGTAAAATTAATAGGTATCGTAGCTGTTGTACGACTTACATTAAATAGGTTGACTCCTGGAGTACCTGCAACATTAAAAGTTACATTATTAATAGTAGGATTGGGGATGTTGTCGGTTTCGATACTTAAATAGCGTGCATTGTTTAAAGCAATATTTCGCCAGTTACCATCGCTAAAATTATTAACTGCATCTACATTCGAACCACTCATTACATTTAGACCTGAATTAGCCAGCAATTCTATCAAATAATATCGTGCTGCAATTGTTCCTCCCGAACGAATGTTAATAACAGGTTCGTTCCCGTTTCTTGCAACTTCCGAAGTTATAGTTGCAAAAGAAGTACTAGAATTACCAACAATATCAAGCCTCCCATAAACATCTACGGTGCATATCGAACCTTGATTATTAATTCTAAGAGTTGAAGTATTGTTTATAGTTAATGTTCCGTTGATGATCAAATTTTTATCTGAAGCTACATTACTACCCATGTACAAGGTATTTCCATTTAATACCAATGTTGCATTATTTCCAATAGTAGTTGTTCTCCTAAACCTTGTAATGGGTGAGCTCAGGTTATAGGTAACAGGTGCTGTTGGGTTAAAATTAACGTAGTTAAAGTCATTTCCTCCGCCGGCTGTTCCATTGCTCAGGATAGTTATAGGTGAGGAATTTCCATTAAAGGTAACTGTACTGGTATTGCACGTAAATGTCCCGTTATTTATCCAGTTGCCGCGCAACGCTATGTTATATCCAGCAGTATTGGTGGTTAATGTAGTTCCACTACCTATGGTTAGGTCTCCGCGCAATGTCCAGTTCGACATCATGTATTTGATACCTGTACCGCTTGTAGAAACATTTACAGCCGAGAAGGTAGGAACATTAATATATTGAGCACCAGCTCTATTGAAGTTAAAACTAGAGGAATCGCTATGTACAGCGCCAGCTGTAACAGTAAATGAGTCGACAGCCAGAAAATGCGTAAACGAGCCCATATAAAGTGTAAGTCCTGGGGTGCGTACTGCCAAACGACCAATTACTCGAATGCCGTTGTTGTATATTCGTTTTGAGCTCCCATTAAGAAAATATATTTGGAAGAAATAATTCTGCGGATTATCCGGACCAGGATTAAGCCATTGATTCGATGTACTATTGAAAGAAGTTACCCCGGCAGTTTGAGTAAATACACCTCTGTTGTTCCAATTAGTTCCACTAAAGTTGATGTTTCGGGTAGTAGTAACAACAGCTTCGGGCTGTATGGTTAAATTACCCGATATGTTAACTACGTCATTTGCATCGCCAAGCGTTTTCGCTCCTACTCCTTCGAAAACCACATTTGCCAAATTTAAACTATTACTTCCGGCACTATAAAGAGTTTGAGCAATGATTCCATTAAGCGTAAGCGTTACCCCAGGTGTTGCGGTATAATAATCGAACCTAACGGTACCTCCGCTCACAAAAATATTTTTTGGAGTAGATGGGTTATCGGCATACGTAGAACCATTAGTATTAAAATTACCTTTTACTATCAAATCAGCTATACCGTCGTGAGTAACGGTTTTGGTATTTCCAAAGGTGAGATTGCCATACTGAATGTTCTTACCGGTATAAATTATTTGATTATTACCATTGAGTGAGTTAAGTACCACCGTACTACTTGGCGAAAGATTATAAACACTGAAACGGGTAGGGAAAGCAGTATCGGGTGCCGCAGTTCTGTTGTAGAGAATTGCATTATCGCCAAGGGTAAGTGTATCGCCTGGACCAAATATTCTATAGTTTCCAGCATTATACATGTAAAAAATTATTCCACCACGTACCTCGAGATTACCCGTTATGATAAGATCATTATTCATTTGCTTATAGCTGGAACCAGATAGAATAAGGTTGTTAAAACCGGTTATATCAGGGTCGATTCCCCATGCTCCGCCAACATGTGTTAAGGTAGATGTGCCTGTTCCCCAATTAATCTGTGTGCCACCCGTAGGCATAACGATGGTCCCAGTTAGGATCATATTGGCGCTGTTTGTTGCCATGTCGAGGCGAGTCCTAACATCAGCAATGGTCAGGTTTCCTGTAATAATAAGATTCCCAGCCAATACTCTTTTGGTAACTACAGCTCCCGATGCAGTTTGTTTCTGAAGTGTAAGGTTACCATAGCTCCAATTATCGGTCATTCTTACAATTTGGGGATCGAGGTCGGAAATATATCGAACTGTACTATTGCTAGCTAAACTAATATTTCCAAATCCAACAGGAAAATTATCGTAACCATAGAAAGAAACTAATGTAGCCCCTGTAATTGAAAATAATCCGGTTGCAGTTCCTGTAATGATATGGGTACCAAAGTTAACCCCTCCTGTAATACCGCCCGATATAATAAATTCGCCCGCTACTGTAAATGGTCTATTAATATTTTTTGCACCTGTACTGGCCAATGTTATATTGTTAAAAGTTGTGGCGTTTCCGGCTGCAGCATCAATGGCTTGAGCAACAGTCCCATCAAAAATTACTGTACCAGCTCCATTCTGGGTAAAAGTTCCAAAATTGCTCCAGTTACGCCCAACATAAATAATCTTATCCTGTCCGTTAAATGTTGCACCTGCCTGTATGGTTATATCATTGTTTGCATCGATATTGTTAACAGCAGTTTTGGTTCCGCCACTAAAGTCTATATTATAGAAAGAATTTGTACAGTCAATTAGCTGATTATTGCCGTTAAAGTAAACAAATGAATTTCCATTATTAAAAAATCCATTGTTTGAGGTATTAACAGTAAAATTACCTGAGACAGTCAGGGTATTAGCTGGTAAAATTTGGTCGAGCGTTCCTTTATTGATTAAAAGATTACCAGCAACATAAACTGGTTGACTAAAGTTATATTTTGAAGCAGAATTAGCATTAATAATGAGGTTATAGAAACGTTTTCCAACAGCAGTTCCTCCAGATACGATACTGTAAGTACCATTACCGCCACAAAAATTCACTGTTCCATTATTATGAGTAAAAGTCCCATCATTGATCCATGAACCTTTTATGTGCACTGTATCGCTATTATCAGCAAGAATTAATGTTGCGGAATTTCTAATATGGAGGTTTTCATTAATACGTAAATCATATCCTCTACGAATCTGAAGCGTAATAGAAGGACCTAAATCATAGTTTATGATTAATCTTTTAGCACGCGCATCGGCCGAGTCGGCATTAACGGTATAAGCTCCAGCAATGTAGGTGTGATCGAGATAAACTATGGTACTATCGTCGGGAACGGTATTTGACGACCAGTTTCTAAAGTTCGACCACTCGCCAGTTCCAGCTGCATTTGTCCAATAAACTCCTGTAGGATAGCTCCAAAATACCTGGTTTGCGGCATCACTTTCAAAAGTAGCTCCGGCAAGCGAACCGGTAGCATCGACGAAAGTAATGGTACCTGTGCTTCCTAAAGGTCTAAAAACATTAAATTGTACAGCTGTAGGTCCAGTTCCTGCATTAAATCTTACATTCGAAACACTAATATTAGGTAGAGTATAACCCGACAAATTAAGGTAGGCTGCCCCCGTTCCTCCAGTAAAGGTTCCATTCGAAAAATTGTTGGTAGGATGAATTGATGTAGAACTATTCAGGAAAGAAACTCCGTATGTACCCACGCCACCACCACAGCCATTGATTTCGTATTGTCTTGCTTCAATAGTTCCACCCAACAATCTGATAAAATAGTTACCCGAAATTTTATTAATTTTTGCTTCATTTCCGGCTACACCAACAATTCGTAAAGTGCCGTTTCTTAAAATTAAGGAATCGAGTGTACCACCAAATTGTAATACTGCTGCTGAATCGATTTCTAATGTTCCTCCATCAACGATAATTCTATAAGGATTCCCACTAGCTGTCAACATTTTACTATTTAAATCGAGGGTACCAGAGTAAATTCTTAAAGTATCGTTCCCAGAAAGATTAAGAGTACTTAAGAGTTTATAGGTTGAAGATGGAGCATTTATAAACATTCCGACAAATGTTGCTCCATTGGCATCAATTATTTTATTACCACCAGAGCTGCTATTAAAATAAACATTTGAACTAGCCGCTTGGGTAAAAGAGGTGCTTGGAGATTGAGACAATGGGGCAGGATTGTA
>JAOAFU010000170.1 GCA_026416115.1 Bacteroidales bacterium
ATATGCCAATAGAAAATTTGCGGAATTATCGGGTTACACAATAAGTGAACTTTTAGGTCAAAATCCCCGTGTAATCAAATCGGGATATCATAGCGAAGCCTTTTATCGAACCCTATGGAACACGGTACTTACAGGAAACGACTGGGTAGGCGAATTTATAAACAAGAAAAAATCGGGCGAACTATACTGGGAAAGGGCTTTAATCTCTCCAATTAAAGACGAAAAAGGTAAGGAGATAAGAATAATAGGGGTCAAAGAAGACATAACCGACAGAAAAAAATTAGTGGAAGAATTAATAAAAGCCAAAGAGCGTGCTGAAGAAGCCGATCGACTTAAGACATCCTTTCTTTCCAATATAAGCCACGAGATACGTACACCCATGAATGGCATTGTTGGGTTTGCCGAATTGCTAAAACGCCCCAATCTTTCACTGGAAAAACAACACGAGTTCATCGCCATTATAGAGCAGAGCAGTAAAAGAATGCTGAGTATTATTAACGATATCATTGAACTGGCAAAAATTGAGGCGAACATGGTAACTGTCACCCTCAGCGAGGTAAATTTAAACGAAGTTTTAAGTGAACTACAAGAGAATTATAAAACTCAGGCAGAGGAAAAGGGTTTATATTTAAACTGTAATATTGAACTATCTGATGACAATGCTGTTATAATTACCGATGCCAATAAATTAAAACAAATTTTGACACATCTACTAAAAAATGCTCTAAAATTTACCCACGAAGGGGGGATCACATTGGGATACACTATTGAAAACAATACCATACATTTATATGTTAAAGACACAGGGATAGGAATACCAGAAGAGTATCACCAGCTAATTTTCGAGCGTTTTCGTCAAATACAAGAAGACACAGCCAGACAGTATGAGGGAGCAGGAATAGGTCTGACTATTAGTAAGGCATACACCGACATGATGGGGGGTAAGATATGGGTTGATTCTTCTGGAAATTCTCATGGAGCAGTTTTTCATGTAGTTTTACCATTTCAACCACTTAAGAGACCAAAGAAAATGTTGGAAAAAGCCAGTAGTTATCAGATTAGTCGTCCTGTTTCAATATTGATAGTAGAGGATGATGAAAAAAGTGCACAACTTTTAGGCGAGATGTTTGCCAGCGATCCGGTGACCATATATTTTGCCAGAGATGGGAAACAAGCAGTCGATTTAGTTAATCAACATCATATAGATTTGGTTTTAATGGATTTAAAAATGCCTGAGATGGATGGTTTTGAGGCAACACGTATAATACGAAGTAAGTTTCCTGATATTCCAATAATTGCTCAAACAGCCTACACCTTCTCCGACGAGCGAAAAAAAGCTTTTGAAGCTGGATGTAATGATTACATTGCAAAACCAATTTCAATAGCCAAACTTTATGAGATCATTAATAGACATCTGAAATAAAGAAAGTTACTTTTTCCTCAGCGAAGGAGTATGATATACATCGAGAGCAGCAATCATGGCAGTAAAGCCCCAGAAAAGAGCAGATAGTTTGTCCCCGTCGAGAAAATTATTCATTATACCGTGCACATAATAGGTCATTAACGAAAGCATAAGAGTAAGTGCCAACAAACGAACTTTTCGACGCTTAGCCCTAAAATATAGCCTTGAAGCAGTGGCCAAAGTAGTAACAATAATAAGCAAAAAGCCAACAGTACCTAAAATACCCTGTTCAGCCAGTGGTCCGAGATATTCACTGTGAGCATTACCCACATCCCCTCTACGAGTGCTTATGATTGTCATCTCGGAACGCTTCTGAAAAGGAGCATATTGAAACTGATACGTTCCTGGTCCCCAGCCAAATAATGGCCGTTCTTTAAACATTCTAATTGCACATGCCCACCGGTTTAGTCGCTCTCTGTTCGATGCATCGGTTGATATATTAGTAATTGACGAAATATGGCGACTAAAATCTTTGTGGGAATCCTGTTTATTACGCTCCAAGGCAATTAAAATGTCGGTTTTGAAGGTAAAAAAGAGAGCAATTAAACTCGCAAGTATTATAAGCATTAATCTTAGTCGAATCTTTAATCGAAATCCAAAATAAAATCCCAGCGCAATAAGTACACTCAACCAAGCAGCACGGGTATAGGAAAAAATTAAAGCGCCTGCAATCAAAAAGGCAATACCAAGGTAGAAAGTCTTAAGAAAACCACTAGCTTTTCGTCGAATAAAAAATACCCCCACTATAAAAACTAAAATCATGGCAAGAGCAGCCGCATAATCGGTATGATCGTTAAAAAAAGGACGGACTACTTTACTTGCAACATGCTGGCTTGTAATACCTTTTACAGCAAGTTGAGAAAAAGCATAAAAAGCCACAACTGCTAGCCCTACAGTATAATACATGCCATACCTAATCATATTTTTGTATCGAACAAAGAGCTGAGTGGCCAAAAAATAGAAAATACTAATAAACCAGATTTTGGCTATTAAGAATTTAAACGAAACAACAGGCATCTCGCTGGTAATTGAGGTCATTAGCATCCAGCTAAGATAAAAGAATATGGCCAATGAAATAGGATGTAGAAGTATGCTTTTATCAAATCCTTTCTCAATAAGTACTCTAATGTACAACAAGATCATCAACAGGATAAGAATCGGCTCACTAGGTATCGAAAGGTTTAAGGGTAATTTACCGCTAAAATAGGTTAAAGGAACAGAAAAAGGGACCAAAAATGCAAGGTAGAGCAGCAGCTTATCTTGATGAAAAAGGGCAAGATACAGCACAGCCATCCCTATGGGTGCTAGAAAAAGATACTCAAAACCATGTAAAAGGAAGAATGCGTGCAGGAAAACATATGCGACGGAAATCAGAAAAACGCCGAAATATTCAATCCTGCCAAAATATTTTTCTATAAGGCGTATGGCTGTATTAAGTGAAAACATGTACTTTTAAATGTACTTTTTTAGAGCATCTATAAAAACCATAAGCAGTAAAGTAAACAAGAAAGCGCCTATTGTCGACGTAATAACAATTACACTTCGTCTTGGCCAGGCTTTTTTATCGGCTACGATCGGATGCTCAACAATAAATTTGTTAGGAAGTTTTTGTTCAAGCGCTGCTCGTGCTTCGGTATATTTGTAATGAATGTCTCCTCTTTGAATACGCAAAACCCTGAGATCGTAGTGTAAACCGGTATATTCAACTCCGTAACGTTGAGCTATTTCCATTTTTTTCTTAATCTGATTGGCAACTTCTGTTTTACCCGATTGCAAGGCTCTGTAATACGCACGAGTCAATTCCTTACTTTGATCATCGTATTTAAAAACCCCCATACTTGCAAGCTCAATTAACCTACGCTCTTTGGCAGCTATAAGCGAATCCATGTCCTGGTACTCTTTTTTAATTACTTCAAAAGCCTTTAGAGCTCGTTCGCGTACAATACGGCTATAAAGGCTATCGGCCAATCGTACAACCTCGCTGGTAAGGGTAGCTGCAAGTTGTGGGTCCGTATCATATACATTAACAATAACCGAATTATACTCGCTACGACGAAAACGGAAATTATCATCGTAAGCATCGTAATATCGTGTCATAGCATATTTATCGGAAGGATTTATACCATAATGTTGCATCAATCCAAATTTAACATTCATCGAATCTTTCAATTCTCGCGAGAGAAAAACCTGAAGAAGCTGATCGCATTCATCTTCAAGCCCAAAATTTAGAATGTCGGCACCTCTAGATGTTACGTACTGAGTACTCATAATCGACTTTGCAACTGATGCCGGAGAAGTAGGGAAAACTATTGCAGTGGAACGATATTTGGGTTTCAACATAAATGAAACAAATACCGACACGATGAATGCTAATAGAGTTACTGATAGCAATATTCGAGAACGCTTGATTAGGTATTTAATAACATTACCCATATCAAAGTCGGATTTGTGCTTATTTTTAGCCATTTCTGTAATTTTTTAATATTTATTTTACAACGATAAGTTGATAATTTTTTTTACCTTTTTGTACTAATAAATATTTGTTATTTAGCAATTTCGAAGAATTAACCTTATCATCAGCCGAAAGAATCTTTTCTTTATTAACCAACAACCCTCCGCTCTCAATGAGTCGACGAGCTTCTCCTTTGCTTGCAAAAACACTTGTTGCGTTACACAATAGATCTAGTACTGAGGGTTGTGATTCAATAACGGAACGATCGACAGTAAATTGTGGTACACCTTCGAAGATTTCTAAAAAATTTTTTTCACTAAGCTGGTTGAGGGTTTCAAATGTTCCCTTTCCAAATAGTATTTCCGATGCCTCTACTGCTTGCTGAAAAGCCTCTTGTCCGTGCACCATTACGGTCACTTCGCGGGCAAGCACTTTCTGTAGATTTCGTAGATGAGGCTCCTGGCGATGCTTTTCGATAAGTAATTCTATCTCTTGAATGGGTAGTAAGGTGAAAATTTTAATATACTTCTCGGCATCGGCATCTGAAACATTAAGCCAAAACTGATAAAACTGATAAGGTGAAGTATATTGGTCAGATAACCAAACATTACCTTTTTCGGTTTTACCAAATTTACCACCATCGGCCTTAGTGATAAGCGGACAAGTAAGCGCATAAGCTTCACCTCCAGCAATTCGCCGTATCAGTTCGGTACCCGTAGTAATATTACCCCACTGGTCGGAACCTCCCATTTGAAGTTTGCACTGATAATTTTGGTATAGATAAAGAAAGTCATAACCTTGTACCAACTGATAGCTAAATTCAGTAAAAGACATGCCCTCTCGCGAACCTTCAGCAATTCTTTTTTTTACCGAATCTTTTGCCATCATGTAATTGACTGTGATATGTTTCCCTACGTCGCGTATAAAGTCTAGAAACGAAAACTTTGACATCCAGTCATAGTTGTTTACCAGAATAGCACGATTTGGAACATCTGTTTCAAAATCAAGAAAGCGAGATAGCTGTTTTTTTATAGCTTCCTGATTATGACGCAGAGTTTCGAGCGAGAGTAGATTACGTTCTTCACTTTTACCCGAAGGATCACCTATCATTCCTGTAGCACCACCAACCAAGGCAATGGGTCGGTGGCCATGTCGCTGAAAATGCTTAAGCAACATAATAGAAACAAGATGTCCAATGTGAAGCGAATCGGCAGTTGGATCAATACCGACATAAGCTGTAACCATCTCTCGATCGAGCAGTTCTTCAAGACCAGGGGTATAGTCGTGAATCATGCCACGCCATCTAAGCTCCTCAAAAAAATTCATACGCTACTTTATTCAATAACTATGTTGTGCGGGCAAATATAGTAAAAATATTTGCGTAAGTTAGTCTGAGAATTAATCGATTATTCTTTTAATAATTGCCAAACGATGCGAATAGTCCCCTGTTTCGGGATGAATAATCCCAATACGGTCGATGGAGTTAATCTGGACAAAATTTGAAGCATGGATAATAAGTGAGTCGGAAAGCATAATTCCCACATGAATAATTTTTCCTTCGGAATTTTGAAAGAAAGCCAAATCGGCAGGAAGTGTCATATCGATAGAAGGTACAGTTTTGCCTACTAACGACTGTTGCGAAGCATCGCGGGGTAGAGGAATACCTGCAATTTTAAAGCAGGTTTGAACAAATCCCGAGCAGTCGATGCCAAACGTCGATCGACCTCCCCAAAGATATGGTGTTTTTAAAAGTACGTATGCTGCTGCTAATACTTTCTTAACTTTTGATGTGGAGGCTGGCATGTAAGGAAAATTGCCACTTAGTTTACAACGTTGATTAAGTAAATTGAAACTACGATCGCTATCGTTAAGGTTGTAAATAACCGAACCAGCAGTAATGTAAAAATGATTTTGTAAGTTAAGATCGTGTACCTCCAAAATGGGGACATCAATTACAACTTTAGACGATTCTTTAAGCACATTGTACTCCTCATCCGACAGTATTCTAAGAGCTGGTTTAAACATCCAACCTTCATAGTTGTCAAACTCGCAAACTACCTTTACCCACTTGTCATTTTCATCAATTATTTCGCATATTTCGCCAAATAGTAGCTGGCTAACCATTTCCGAACGATCCGAAGGTAATGCCCGAAGTGGTATGTAAGTTTGAGCACAAATAGCTTTCATTTATTTTAATATCGCTGGATTTTATTTACCAACAAAATAATATAACTTTAAGCCAAAATAAAAGTTTTTAGTTTGAAAAAAAACCTTTTCATAAAATACCTGGAGAATCATTGGTTGCCTGTTACTTTTATTGTAACGGGTTTGCTATTATTATCTTTCTTTCCTCGTAGTGGTAAATTTAAGTATGAATATCAAAAGGGTAAACCTTGGTTACATGAAGTACTAATAGCACCATTTGATTTTCCAATCTACAAAACAGATGAAGATCTAGCCATCGAAAAAGATAGTATCATTCGCAATTTTCCAGCTTATTTTGTTTATCAACCAAGAATATGGAACGAAAAACGCGAACAATTGCTAAAAAAAATTCCCCCTACATGGAACAGTTTTGTGTCAGGTTATCCAACATCTATATCCGATGAGCTAAAAGACAAAGCTATACGTAAGGTATTAGATTTATTTGAGTTCGTATATCGAAGTGGTATTCTTGAAATACCTGACGAGAATTCAGCATTTTCTAAAGAATCGCCTACGCTAAACATTGTAAGAGGTAACATTGCTCAGGAAACCGATCGTTCAAATGTTTTTACTCCTAAAAAGGCTTACGAATATATCCAGCACGAACTCGAAAACTTTTGCGATGAAACAGTTTTTTCAACTGGAATAAATCTTATGCCTTTTTTCCAAAGCCTACACTTAAATCAGTATATTGTTCCTAATCTATTCTACGATGCTACTACAACAGAAAAAGCTCGCCAAAGTGCACTCGATAATATCTCACTTACCGAAGGAATGGTGATGGCAGGAGAACGTATAATATTTACAGGCGACATTGTAAATGCACACAATTATAAAATCCTCGAATCGCTTAAAAAAGAATATGAAGAGCGAATGGGTCTTTCGCCCAGTTATTTTACCATTATGGTTGGTCAGCTGATGCTGATTGCATTTTGTCTTATCCTGGTTTTTGTTTATCTTAAAAAATATTTTCAGAATATATTATACTCGCCCAATGCTACCATCTTTATTTTACTTTTAATTGTAGTATTTACTTTCATAACAAGTTTGATA
>JAOAFU010000017.1 GCA_026416115.1 Bacteroidales bacterium
GGTATTGCCATGGAAACAGCCCGAAACTTTCCTTCATTAACCCTTTTAGCCATGATGCTGGGGTATCTTGTTGGTATCATTTTAATTCCCCGATACCTTACCCAACGTCGAGCTTTAGCAATCTCGGCAATTTTAGGTTTGATATGCTCAATTTGTGCAGTAGTTTTTAGTGGTACAACCAGTGTTATTTTTATAATTCTTTTAGGATTTGCCAATGCAGTAATGTGGCCAGCAATTTGGCCATTAGCTCTCGAAGGGGTTGGAGATCTAGTAAAAATAGCATCATCAATCCTT
Organism: Bacteroidales bacterium; assembly: GCA_026416115.1. Taxonomy (GTDB): domain Bacteria; phylum Bacteroidota; class Bacteroidia; order Bacteroidales; family DTGW01; genus JAKPGM01. The sequence goes on from JAOAFU010000017.1 coordinate 295, forward strand.
ATCATGGGTATTTTGGGTGGAGCTGTTATCCCACAAGCGTATGGAGCATTGGCCGACTACTTTGGAAATAAGCCAGCATACTTAATTCTTATCCCATGCTATTTGTTTATCCTTTTTTTTGCAGGATATAGGCCCCCAGTAAACAATAATAGTTAATACCTAAATCAAATAACTAGTTTAGCCAATACACAACTAAAATAAAATTTCTAATATCTTTACCGCTCGAAAAAAAGCATGCATATGCAATCAAAAGAAAAGATAGGTTTTATAATTAATCCCATTTCAGGTACCCGTAATAAGGACGAGTTACCCGAATATATATATCAAATACTAGGTAGCCGATACGAGATAGAAATAAAATTTACCAAACGTCGTGGCCATGCTTTCGAGCTTGCCCAACAGATGGTCGAAAGACAGTTTGACATTGTAGTGGCTGTTGGAGGAGATGGTACTGTTAATGAAGTAGCCTCGGCTTTGGTACACACTTCGTCGGCTTTGGGTATTATTCCTGGTGGTTCGGGAAATGGACTCGCTAGGCATCTTGAGATTCCTCTCGATTGGAAAAAAGCTATCGAACTATTTCTTCATTTTAAAAAAGTACCCATAGATTACGGAACAGCTAACGATATCAAATTTTTCTGCACATGCGGTGTAGGTTTTGATGCCCATGTGGGACATATTTTTTCTCAAAACAAAAAAAGGGGCTTTTGGACCTATCTGAAAAGTGTACTTGG
>JAOAFU010000080.1 GCA_026416115.1 Bacteroidales bacterium
TAAGGTATCGGGGAATTAAAATGATACCAACAAGATACCCCAGCATCATGGCTAAAAGGGTTAATGAAGGAAAGTTTCGGGCTGTTTCCATGGCAATACCCTGGGCGTGACCATGAAGAATTAAGGTGTCTACCGAAATAACTTCTGCCCCTACGTAAAAAAATATTGCCAAAAAACCCAGAATTACTTGCGGATACTGAAACAGACTTTTAATGCTTATTTTTAAGTTGCTCTCGGCAATGACTTCGGCAAGTCTCAGTCGGCTAAAAATAAATGCTAGTATAAATAGTGTCAAAGCCATTATGATGTATGGAATAATAATCCTATGCGATAGTAGGTCGAGTAAATAAGCTTTCTCTACAGCATCAGCTTTTTTTAACTGTTCTATCGAGTTGCTTATATTATGTAGCACTATACTTCCCAGGATAATGGGGCTAATTATGCCAGCCAGTTTATTACAAAGTCCCATGATACTAATTCGACGAGCTGCACTTTCGATGGGACCGAGGATAGTTACATAAGGATTTACAGCAGTTTGTAAAAGCGCTAACCCTATACCCTGTGTAAATAGACCACTTAGAAAAGAACCGTAACTACGCATTAGAGCTGCAGGGATAAATACAAGAGTGCCAATGCCTATTAAGGCCAATCCTAACATAATACCCCGACGAAATCCAATACGATAAAGTACCCATCCCGACGGTATAGCCATCACAAAATACGAAATGTAAAATGCGAAAGTCACCCAATAGGCCTGAAAATTGGATAATTCGCAGGTAATTTTTAAAAAAGGTATAAGCGTACTGTTAAGCCATGTGATAAAACCAAAAATAAAAAAAAGCGAACCTATAGAAATTAGTTCAAAGGTATATTTCTTATCCGAAATCATATTTTTTTCTGCTAAGATAACTTTTTACATGCAATTAGATGACTTTAGAGTAAAAAAAAAGGCTGGAGAAAATTTCCAGCCTTCTTTTAGTACGTATAATATTACTTCTTAATTATGCGATGTGTCGACACCCCACTAACGGTTTGAACCGAAATGAAATATATACCATTATTAAAGCTTTCAAGATTAATGGTTGTCGAGTTTGCATTAATGCTCATAATTCTCTGTAATTGACCAGTTACACTGTATATAGCAATGCTCTTAATAACATCTTTGGCCTTAATGTTCAAAACATCGGTTACGGGGTTAGGATAGAACGAGAGAGTGGTAATATTTGTTTGTTCGATGGCTGTGCCCACAACTACTCCATCAATCTTAGCTTCGGCCGAGAGATTACCTGATTTATCCATGGCAATTACGCTGAAAGTATAGGTTCCATCAGCTAAACCCGAAACCTTATAGCTGGTTTTTGTAACGGTATCCAATACGTTCTCACCCTGTTTTACAATGTATCCTGCAATAGCATCGTTATCGGTCGACGCACTCCAGGTAAGGGCTACTTCGTTACCAGTAACTGTAGCATTAAGATTAGCAGGAGCAGTAGGTTTTGTCTGGTCGACTAGAACTATTTTACCAAACCAGAGTGTATCGCCTGTGGTTGGCCCCCAGCTTATTGTTTGCTGGCCAAAGAATTGAACCTGATTTATTAGGGTCATATCTTTGCTGAGTTTCCCTACAACAGTCTTAAATGTCTCAGAAGCGGGCGATTGAGCAAGAGCTGTGGATGAAGGAATTAAACCTTCGCCCCATGGATTATCAACTTTATCCACTGTATCCATTACCTGAACTACTGCATTGATTTTCGAAATCTGCAGTGTGTCTTTTGTGGCCTGGCAACGAGCGTATTTAAATTCTACCTGAGCCGAGAAGCCTTCCTTCAGAGGCACAGGAACTATATTGATGGTCGAATTCCAGCCATTGAGAATAACCTGGAAGTATTTTTTGCCATCAATCGAAACGACTTTCATCCAACTTGGAAGCTCAATATCTACTTGTTCTGGGTCAAGAACGATGGGATTATTGGATTTGAACGATACCATGCTTACCCAGATGGTGTCGCCTGTTGTGGGTCCCCAACTCAAGGTTTGCTGGCCAAAGAACTGAATTTGGTTAACAAGTTTCATGCTGCTACTTAGCTTTGCACTTACTGTCTTAAACGATTCCGATGCAGGTGACTGCGAAAGAGCGGTAGAAGAAGGTATCATACCTTCACCCCAGGGATTCTTAACCTTGTTAACGGTGTCCATCAGCTGTACTACTGCATTAATCTTCGAAATACTCAGCGTATCATCGGTCACCGGACCCCGTGAGTATTTAAATTCAACTGTGGCTTCGTATCCGTCGCGAATAATAAATGGTCTTACCATAAAAGTCGAATTCCAACCATTGAGGACCACCTGAAGATATTTCTTTCCACCAATAGTAACTATCGAGGTGCCTTCTGGTGCATCTCCTTCAAAAGTGCGAATATCGAATGAATTTGTTACTTTTACTTTGCTGATGTAAATGAAAGGCCCACTTATGGCCGACCACGATCCCGCAGTCTGTTGGACAGCAAGTTGTAATTTTGAGTAGGTCCCTAATTTAAACGATGGGGTTAACGACTTAATTGTTGTTGATGCAGGCTTATCGGTGACTGACGATTTAACACTCCAGTCAGAATTTATTAACTGGAAGAAAGCCTGAACAGGCACAGTGTTAGTTGATGTGTCCTTGTCAAATTTGTACGAGAATTTAACACTCGTGTACTGCCCAATAGTAATAGGAACAATATCAAAAAATGTATTCCAACTGTTGATACGTACCTTCAAATAAGGTATTCCGTCAATAGTATCGATCGAACACCCAGCAGGTACGTCTCCCTCAAAGGTCTGAAGATTAAATGGTGCAGAAAATACACCTGTGATTCCCATAAAGGAAATCAGCAAAGCAGTTAATGTTTTTCTCATAACTTAGCAGTTTTAAGTTAAATTTTAAGTTAGTTGCGATACGTTAAATATATTAACTATCACCCGGTAGACGGTTAAGAAATGTTCCTAAAAACTATGGTGAATGTTCCTTTTAAGGGTATATTTTGATACTGTTTATTGCATTTTTTGTTAAGTAAACAACAGAACTTTTTTGCTGATCACCTGTAAGTTAGGTAGGATAGTTATTTCAAATTTTCTCATAATTTTCTTCAATAACGATAAAGTAGAATTAAAGTATTGTTCAATAATTAATTCAAGATTCGACCTTCTCTATTTTATTGCTGTTAAAAAAGAAAATACTAATCCTGTTAACCTTTTTGAAACAACTCCGAAAATTAGGATAGTGAGTACATTTTTTGCAATAAATTGTTAGTGCAACTACGATAATATTTTATAAAATTTACCGAATGTTTTTTTTCTATTTAAATAGTTAAGCTAAATATTTAACTTTGCACAATTTGGAATCTATCGTTTAAGTGCATGGCATCTTATATTAACAAAATACCAAATCCTATGAGAAAGCTGATATTCCCTTTGCTTATTTTATGTATTCCTGCTTTTTCACAAAAAGGATATGAAATTAAGGTCAAAATAAATAAACTCAAAGATGCCACGTTAATTCTCGGACACCATTTAGGTGCTAATCTTTATCCCGACGATACAGTTAAAACCGATGCACAAGGAGTTGCTGTTTTTAAAGGGAATAAGCCTCTCCCCGAGGGGATGTATTTTATTTTTTTACCAAACAAAACCTATTTTGACTTTTTGGTTACCGAAAATCAAAATTTCACAATAGAGAATGATACTACCGATCTGTTTCGCAACATAAAATTTATAAACTCGAAAGAGAATGAGATTTTTTACAACTATCAGTTCTTTTTAAGTAAAAAACGCGAAGAGATGAAGGCTTTGGTTGAAGAAAAGAAAAAAGTCAAATCCGAAGCCGAAGAGAAAACTATTGCCGATAAAATGAAGTCGATTGATAATGAGGTTAAAAAATATAGGGATAATTTAATCAAACAATCGCCCAACAGTTTTGTCGCTAAATTTATTAAAGCCACAACCGATATAGAAGTTCCCGATCCTCCGAAAGATGCAAAAGGCAATATTACCGACTCGCTATTTCAATATCGTTACTACCGTTTACATTATTTCGACAATATGGATATCAGCGATGTCCGTTTATTACGAACCCCCATTTATGAAGAGAAGATTATGAACTATCTGACGAAGGTTATACCACAGATACCCGATACCATTATGCGAGAGGTCGATATGCTTATCGCACGCTCGCGTACTTCTCCCGAACTTTTTCGTTATATGCTTGTTACTCTTTTTAACTATTATGGCAAAAGTCAAATCATGGGGTTCGACGACATTGCTTTATATATTGCCGACAAATATTACCTGAAGGAAGCCACATGGAGCGATTCAACCTATTTGAAAAAACTCCGCAAACAGGTTGAAGAACGCAAACCGACCATGATGGGCAAAATAGCGCCCGAGATAGAGCTACTCGACGTACCTGCCGAACATTTTCTGATGGCTATGAACGACACTTCTGAAAAGAAAAACGTTTATGTGGGTCGTCCCTTCCGACTGAGTAATTATACAAAAGATTTTACGATAATTTACTTTTGGGACATCGACTGCGGACATTGTAAAAAGGAAACGCCCATAATGTACGAAGTCTACCAGCGATTAAAGAATAAAAATGTGCAGGTCATAGCTATTTCGTTGGTCTTTAGTATCGAAAATAAAGTAAAATGGGTCGATTATATAAACGAACATCGCCTTTACGATTGGGTAAATGCTTTCTATCCGTTCAGCATTAAATTCAAAGAGCTATACAATGTAGTAAGTACTCCCAGTATTTTTATCCTCGACAAAAATCGTCGTATCATTGCTAAGAGGATAGGGCCCGAACAGTGTGAGGAGATCATTAATTTTGAGTTAAAAAAGCAGCAAAACAAGTAAATAATTATGGTAACAGAAAGAAAAACAGCCAGACTGATTCTTGAAGACGGCACCGAGATGACAGGTTTCTCTTTTGGAGCCGACACTTCTATAGCAGGTGAAGTAGTTTTTAATACCTCTATGGTAGGATATCCCGAAAGCCTAACCGATCCATCCTATAAAGGTCAGATTCTCGTTCTTACTTATCCTATGGTAGGTAATTATGGCATACCTCATATGATTATGGAAAATGGTTTGCCTAAATTTTTTGAATCGGATCGTATTCATATCTCGGGACTTGTGATAACCGACTATTCTTACCAGCACCATCATTGGAATGCTGCCAAAAGTCTTGCCGATTGGTTAAAAGAATACAATATTCCTGGCATTTTTGGAATAGATACACGAGCTCTTACAAAGCAATTGCGCGAGAAAGGAACTATGTTGGGCAAAATTGTAATAGACAATCAAGATGTACCTTTTTACGATCCTAACAAAGATAATCTTGTAGCCTTAGTTAGTACCAAAGAGAGAATTGTTTATGGAAACGGAAAGTATAAGGTTTTGCTTATCGATACAGGAGTTAAATATAATATTATTCGCAACTTGCTAAAACGCGATGTAACGGTGGTCAGAGTTCCATGGGACTACGATATTTTTAGCGAAGAATTCGATGGATTATTTATCTCCAACGGTCCGGGCGATCCCAAAATGTGTACAACTACTATTAAAAACTTATCCCAGGCCTTGCAATACAATGTTCCAACCATGGGGATTTGCCTAGGTAATCAACTTTTGGGGCTCGCGGCAGGAGCCGATACCTATAAGCTTAAATATGGTCATCGAAGCCATAATCAACCGGTTATAGAAGTTGGAACAAATAAGGCCTATATTACTTCTCAAAATCATGGTTTTGCTATAGATAATAAAACTTTGAGCGATGAGTGGGAGCCTTTGTTTATCAATCTTAATGATAATACCAACGAGGGCATGCGGCATAAGACAAAGCCAGTATTTTCTTGTCAGTTTCATCCCGAAGCAACCGGTGGCCCTGTCGATACAGAATTTCTCTTTGATGTGTTTGTTGAAAATATCGAGAAATCAAAGAAAACAGTATTTGCAATATAAAAAAAGAGACGCCATCTGTTGGCGTCTCTTTTTAACTTTTAAGGTCCTTGTTTTTACCAACCCAATATCTTATAGAAATCAAACTCTTCAGGGTTTTTCACAAGTTTCTTTGCTTCCTGATAATCATCTGCTGTTATAAATTGTAAATTATTACGCAGAACCATCTGTACCCTTTCCGAATCGATATTTACCAGACGGGGAATAACTTTGCCTTTTTCGTCTGAAACGTCTTTTAAATATAAGGGTGCTACATTCTCCTGATGATCAATGGTAACCATGCAACCTGTTTTTCCTTCACTAAAGAGCTTATAAACACCCAAACCAAGCTGCGTTGCATAAGCTAAGTCGAAAGCAATTGGGCGGCAGCAACGAAGCTCATAACCCATTTCATCGGGTCGGCTTTTTACTTTTAGACCCAATTCTTTTAATTTATTCTGAACCAGATAGTTGAAGATATGCGACTTGCTAACATTACCTAATTCGGGATGCCCATGATCATCGTAAGTAAACTGAATTCCCGAACTAATGATTTCTTCGTCGGTCATAAAGTGGAAAACTCCTTCACTCACAATAGCAGCTCCATAATCCAAGCCCATCAACAGGCGTTTGATGATAGAGGATACAATAAGGTTAGTAATATTTTGAAATGTTACCTTGCTTTTATTAAACATTTCGGGAATAATAATCATGGGATAATGAGCTGCCATGCCAATACCAAATGCCAGGTGGCCAGCTTCGCGTCCCATTGCGCTAACTACGAACCAGGTTCCACTGGTACGAGCATCTTCATAAATAGTGGTAGCCAAACGAACCCCTTCTTCCTTAGCAGTCTGATATCCAAATGTTGGAATGCCCGGAGGTAATGGTAAGTCGTTGTCTATTGTTTTGGGTACATGGATATTTTTAACTTCTAGATTTTTCGACTGCAGATACTTAGTAAGTCGAGCAGCGGTAGAGGCCGTATCGTCTCCGCCAATTGTAACAAGTAATTTTACATTATACTTCTCAAAAAAATCGGAATTAAATTCTTCATCTTTAGGTTTGTAACGGCTCATGCGTAATGCCGAACCTCCGCGGCTGAAAATTTGATCGGCAAACTGAAAATCGAGCATCTGAATGTTAGGTTCGCCTTTAAATAAGGTTTTGTACCCTTCATGGATACCAATTACACGATAACCATTTTTTAGAAAAACTTTAGTAACTGAACCTATAACTGTATTAATACCTGGTGCAGGTCCTCCGGCACATAAAATTGCAATCGATTTTTCCATAGAAATATTTTTAAGATATTGATTATTAAATATTTGTTATGAACAAAATTCATGCAAAGATGGCAAATATTCCGCAAAAAAGAAAATAGACGTTCAAAGCTTCTTAATTTTTTCGAGTATTTGTGTTGTAGAATGTCCTTCGACAAATGGCAGTGCTATTACTTCGCCTCCTTTTTGCTTGACAATATCGTAACCAACAATTTTTTCAATATCGGCATAATCGCCCCCTTTCACCAAAATATCGGGTTGAACCAGCTGTATAAGATTTTTTGGTGTGTCTTCATCAAATAATACAACATAGTTCACACATGAGAGTGAAGCAAGAATTTGTGCTCGTGTTTCCTGGTCTTGTACTGGTCGGCCCTGACCTTTTAATCGGCTAACCGATGCATCGGAATTCAAACCAATAATTAAAATATCGCCCATATCGGCTGCTTGGTGTAGATATTCAATATGTCCTTTGTGAAGTATATCAAAACAGCCATTCGTGAAGACTATCTTTTTTTTAAAAAAACGAGCACGGTAACAGACTCTCTCAAGTTCAATCAGATCGACAATTTTTGATTTGACACAATGTAGCGAATTCATGATTTGTATATTTAAGTATTTTCTGATTAATACGAATCTTTAAACTTTGAGCCCACAAAAGTACAATTTAAATATGAAATGAAAAAAGGGCTCTGAAAATCAAAGCCCTTCATATTTGTGTTTGCTTAGGAATTAATATTCCCACAAGTCATGCTCATACTTGAAAATGGATTCTTTAATACGTTCCGACTCGTAAAGTGTTTCGATACCACTCGTATACGAACTTATGGGGCGATTGTCGTACACATTGGATTCTTTAAATATGAAGCTCGAAAAGCGACGTTGAGTGAACAAATCGTCGAAAGAATAATATTGTGCATCGTTGAAGCGGTTGTAAACTTCGTGATTTGCCAAAAGATTGCGGACTTCGGGATAATAAACCCAGAAGGTCAATTTTTTTTCAATTTCATCGGTCGGGTTACCATTCTGGTCTTCCTTATTGCGAACAAGGATAGGACATATACCCAAAACACGTACCTGCATAGTGGATAGCTGTTTGTCAAAAAACCATTTTTCCTTGATCATGATTTGTTTAACGGCTTCAATCTGTCGATCGCGTTGGATGACTTTAGTAACCAATTCGCCGGTATTGGGATCGGGTACTTTTATGGTATCTGTTTTAGCTCCCATCTGAACATCTACCTGTTCCTTCGTTAATGGCTGCTTAAATTCGTTAAGGGGATCGTCGGTGCTGTATGCAGTAACCCCTTCATTATCTATACCATGGAGTAGTAGTGTGATAAGATTCATTCTACTATCGATAGGGCGAGTGGGATAGTAAAGGGTAAAATTTTGCTTTTCCCGCAAGTCAATAACTCGCCAGATGATTTTCGACCACATTACGTCCGCCTCCCGCACATAAGCGTAAGGAACTGGTTTCTTATTCGGAATATGTTCTTTTACATACACCTCAATTTTGTTGTCCTGTGCATAGCTTACCAACATTGTGGTGCTTATCACAGACATCAACCCCATAAGAATAACTTTCCGCTTCATATTTTTAATTTTTTCTTCTTTACTTATTTAAGTGTTAAAGCAATTGAACCCAGCAAACGAGTCGAGCCGTCGGGTCCTACAGCTTTTATGTCTTCAATATATACTTTTTGACCTCTGTTTGCTTGTCGAATAAGAGAGAACTGTTCATCGGTAAAGCGGTTTGACTTGGAAACTTTATCATTTGAAAAACCACCAATATTAACAGAAACTTTAAATTCGGTTACCCTGAAGGTTAGGTCGAAGTCAAAGTTTTCCATTTCAGCAACAACGCCTGCTTGAGCAAGCAAGACAGCTTTTTCAATACCGCCGGCACCTTTTATACCAGCAACTTTAGCCACTGGGTCGGGGACCACTTTCACCCTAAATTGTTTGGAACCAATTACCTTGCGAGTTTTCTCAATTTCAGCTGTAACAGTTATCTCTGCAGTACCTGAACGAGAAGGACGGACGATAAAGCCTTTACCTTCCTTAATAAGGGTACCATTATTAATAGTTGGGAAAACTTTATCGGCTGGTACACCTGGTACAGATATTTCAATCGGATTGTCAACACCTAAATAAAAAACATTCATTTTAGTAGGCGATACCACCAACATTGGCTCTGCAACCCGGTACTGAGCTTTAAAAGGTTTATAAAGATCTTTACCTCCACCTGGAGCACGAAGTCTGATAATACCAGTCCAAACTTTGTCACCTATGCTTGTGCCTTTAACCGTATATATCCCTTTACCATTCTTCACAGGAAGTGAATCGTATCGATAATTTTCTCTTTTTCGGTATTCCCAGCCCTCTTCAGTTCGAACTGAGTCGTAAGGCCCAATGTAAATTGTCGGATCTTGTGTTGTATCGAAAGCTGCAAGGAAAACTTTTGCCTGATATTCGTTTCCTTGAATAATATAGTTTGAATTTGCTATTACTACAGCTTCGAGTGATGTAAACTTAAATGAGCCCTTATCTATCATAGAGTAGAGGTAACGGAGCATATCCGATTCGGCATTGCGGATGTTAGACTGCATACCCGAGAGGATAGTAATAACTCCCATTAGGGGTAAGTGCTCAAAGTGTTCGCTTTCCCAGCTTTCTGTCTTTCCTTCTTTTGGAGGCGGATCATTAGTATTCAAGCCACTTTCAATAGATTTACGTAAAATATCATAGCTTGGGTCAATATTTTCGAGAAGAAACTTACGAAAACTTTCAATCGCTGCTCGAAGCTTTTTACCGTTGCCTTCGGTAATCATTACCTGAGCAGGTATGTCGGTATTTTCTTTTCCATTAATATTTTCAGGGATTATTTCTCTTCCCTTAATTGCTTCTTTTTCTCTGGCAGTTTCTAATATTTTGATTTTCAGGTCTTGGATCATTTCATAACGTTCGTCAGCCATTTTTTTGACTTCCATGGCCAAATCGCGCCACTTTTTAGATTTTGAAGGGTTTTCGGCATAAGCCTGTTCAAAAGCAGCGTACATGGTTCGGTTGTTTTCGGCGTAATTTTCATTCATCTTTCCAAGCCCTTCTTCCACAATAACAAAGGCATTAAGTACCTCTTTCTGCACATTGAGTGCAAGTAGTGCTGTTAGCACCAGGTACATCATACCGATCATTTTCTGCCTGGGAGTCTCTTTGCCGTGTGCCATACGTTGTTAGTTTACTTTTTCGTATAGTTCATAGCCGAGAGCATATTCCCATATATGTTATTAAGGGCGGCCAAGTTTTCACTTAATTTACTCATCTCCTCACGATAACGCTTGGTTTCGTTGACCGACTCATTTAGGTTGGCCAGTATGTTGTCCATACCCGAATATAGCGTCTGATTTTTCTTGAGATAGTCCGATGTTTCTCGAAGTTGGAGTTCGTATAGGGCATTAAGTTCGGATAGATTCTTGTTGAGTTTTTCGACCTGTCCGGTGTATGTCTGACTTCCCGATGTCATAGCCGAAGAGTAAACGCTTATCGATTCGGCAAGCTTCTGATAGGCATTGGCCATATTCATTCCGCTCTCCTGAACTTGTTCAGAAACTTTTTGTCCAGTTTGCTCAATAATCTGGGCAGTTTTCTGATAGGTATTAGACAAAGCAGATATGGAGTTTGCAAGGTTGTTTGAGCTTTCGGAATACAAGCTAGTGAGAGAGTCGAGCGACTGGGCAGCAGTCTGAAAGTTTGTTGCAAAAGCTTTTGTTGCTGCAGTAGCTTCGGAGATATCAGCTAAACCGCTAACAGTATTGTTGAGTTTAGCAAAACCTTCACTTAGCTTTTCTAAGGTTTCTGGGGTAAGGGTTGATTGGTCGAACAGATTCTCAAACTTTTCAAGCACCACATTGCCCCTACTGCTGGTGATGCTTTCTTTGAAGTTTTCCATTTCGTCATCATCGGTAATACCTGCAAGTTCGGGATAAACCAAAGTCCAGTCAACTTCTTCGTGCAAAGGCTCGAATGCCGAGAAGAAGAATATGATTGCTTCGGTACTTAAACCTGCAACGATCATGATACCTGCACCAGGCCAGTGCATAATCTTGAACATAGCTCCGATGATAACAACAGAGGCGCCAAACCCATAAAGTTTGGCCATAAAGTTCTTCCAACCAGAGGATTGTACAAGTTCTGAAAGGGTCATTTGATTAGGGTTTTATCGGTTACTCACTATTTCCTAAATACGATCGCACACATCTGAAACCTATGTAACTTTTAGCAGTATCCTGATATTCGTATGAACGGGTACCTACTTGTAAATAGTAGGCAATATCTTTCCAAGATCCGCCTCTTACTACCTTACGTTTGAGTACAGGGGGATCATCGGGAAGGGCGTTGTACTTGTAATCGGGGTTAAGATCATGGGTATAAATGTATGCAGATTCGTCGTATGCGCTGGATGTCCATTCGGCTACGTTACCGGCCATATCGTAAAGTCCATATTCGTTAGCCTCGAACGAACCCACTTTGCAAGTAGTAGCATAGCCATCGTCGGTATAATTACCACGTAATGGTTTAAAGTTTGCCAGGAAGCATCCTTCGTTGTTTCGGGTATAGTAGCCTCCCCAAGGATACATGGAAAGATCGAGACCGCCTCGGGCTGCATATTCCCATTCAGCTTCGCTGGGCAAACGGTAATCGTGAACAAATGTTTGACCCTGACGGGTGAGATGTGTATTGAGGTATTGTGTTCTCCAGATACAGAATGCACTAGCCTGTTTCCACGAAACACCAACTACAGGATAATTGTCGTATGCTGGATGCCAGAAGTACATTGTTGCCATTGGTTCGTTGTATGAGTATGTAAAGTCGGCTACCCAGCAGAGGGTATCGGGGTAAACATTAATTACATCGCGGAAAACAAAAGACGAACGATTTACTATTTCAACTCTTTCGCCACGATTATTATAAACGGCACCTTCGTATTGTTTTGTTTCAAAATTGTAACGGTTTGCTTTATTTGCAGCTTGTTTAAGATCTACCCAGTAATATTCGTACATAAGTTTACGGGTATCGATCTCTTTACGGAAATAGAAACGTTCTTCTTTTGCAAGATATAATTCGTTGAGAATATTATTTTGTTCTTCATCTTGAGGATCTATCTCAGTTTCCCAGTTTAGTAAGGGGGGATCGATAGGATTACCGAGTTCGTCTTCGGCGATAGCAAAGTCTTCGATCTGTGCTGCTAACATACGGCGCATAATAGAGTCGCGAACCCAATAAACAAACTGTCGATATTCGTTATTGGTAATTTCGCTGTCGTCCATCCAGAAAGCCTGGATTGTCACAGTACGTGAAAGCGAATTTTGTGCCCAAGCTACATCTTGGTCACTGGGCCCCATATTAAAACTTCCCTGTTTGATGAAAACCATGCCGTAAGGTTCTGGTTCGAAATATGCTTTTCTACCCGAAACACCAACTAACTCACCATTATCAGACTTTCCACAACTTGCAATAAATGCCGCAATTACAGCAAGATATAATATTTTTTTCATAACAGAAATGTTATAGTTTCTAAAGCTAATAAGTTTCTCTAAAATTAAATTATTTTTTTTAAATATAAAACTTTTTACAAATATCTTAAACTTTTATACTTCTGTGGTATTTTTTCCTTTTTTAATTTAAAACCATATAATACAAAAACTTCTACACTACCGTTTGACACCTTGTTGAGAATACTCGTATCGTAATCGTAGCTTATGCCAAATTTTATTCCTGGCATAAGTTCAAGGCCAAATAATGCTGAGACAGCAGAACCTGCATTGTAAGAAACGCCACCCCATACTCTATTATTGTATAAGAGATTGGTATTGAAACTTAGTGAAGTCATTTTTCCGTCGCTTTGAATAAGAAATGAGGGTATTATCACAAGCATGGGATTAGGTAACTGATATGAATAACCTGCCATAGCGTAATACTGGGGACGTAAGGGAAGAACATCTTTCCCTAATGCAACGCGGTAGTCTCTTACTCCCGTAAAAATGTGGCTTGAGGAAAGACCAAAATATATTTTTTCGGTTTTATAATACACTCCAACCCCCATGTCGAATATAGTCATTCCTGTTAATTTTTGAGAAGGGACCAACGGATCATTACCTCCGTTAAGTGCCGCCCCATCGAACGAGGAACTGTTAAATCCTGCCGATAGGCCAAAACCTAGGGTACCCTCGCTGATTGCTGTTTTACGTTGAAAGGCATAAATAAGTTTTGCTCCTATATCATTATTTACTCCAAATTTATCGTTATTGAACACAAGACCTGCTCCATGCGACATTCCAAAAAGGTTAAATGGTAATGTTACAGATCCGTTTAAGTACCTCGGCGCAACTCCCGACCATCCCCACCATTGATTTCGTGCCAGCATGCTTATCTCCATAAGTTCGGAACTGCCTGCATAAGCAGGATTAATTACTGCACGGTTGAACATGTGGTGTGTGAACATAGGGTCCTGACCCCTGATGTTCATCAGGAGTCCCAGGCAAATCACCAAAGTGGCAATTTTTGCCAGGTTTAAATTAACAGCAATGTTCCCTATCAATTTCAACCGCTTCAATATTTTACTATAACTATTGAATTGACAAATATAAAAAAATTACATTGGTAAAAAATATTGTGCGGATGTTTATATAGTATTTTTTTACAAAAAAAGTTATCTTTTAGGTATAAATTTTCAATCCATGTGTCTCTAATTCAGCTTTTTAAAAATTTTTATCCATCGGTCGGGAATTTCGTTTTTTAATGCCTGTAAGTAGTCGTTCTCTGTGCATGCGATGTATATATTTTCTCCATTTCGGGCAGGTACCTCTGTCCACCAACGATGTGAAATTTTACTTTTATAAAATTTGAGGTGATGTTCGTCATTGAGCGTAACATAGAATTGCTGAAATCCTGAACTATTGTTTTTAGGGTTTTCGTTAAGTCGATAGGTGTAGCCTTCTATAAAGTACCAGATTATTTGGGCAATAAGAGAGGCAGTTACTTGGGCTATATCGTTGGCGGGAGAGTAATTATATATTCCCATAGTTTGAACACCATCCGACACTCCAGCATATCTTGCCATTTGGCAAATTTCTTCGGCGCTGAAGCCATTGGGCGAAGAGATGATTTGTCCAGGAGCATCGGCATGCTTGACTGAAGAAATATCGATACTTACAATGTTCGAATCGCGTAAGTATGGTTCAACCAGTGGCACATTTCCACGAACCAGTCCGAGCCGAATATTTTCGTAAAATAAGTTTTCTAGAAGATTGGAATGAGGTGGGACTTCGAAACATTGTTGATGGCCAATATTGCATAGCTCGAAAAGATTTTCTTGGTTGAGGATAATTTGATTGAGGTAATTTAGAAAATGGATTGTTTTTATGTTTTCGAAGTTACAGTCGAGTTGATAATCTACAGTGGTGATACTGTATTTCTTTTTCATGCTTTCGAAAGCAAGATAAATGCCATAGGTTATATCTTGTGATCCGCCGAAAAATATAGGAAGTATACCGTGAGAAAATAGCTCAAGACAGACATCTCTAATACCGTAGTATGTGTCAGATATTGATTGACCCGACTTAAGATTCCCCAGATCAGCAATATTGGTTTTACGAGAGAAAAAGTTTAGCAGATATAACTTGTTTCTTATTATATCGGTTCCATTGGAGATATCGCTAGCATAACTTCCTCTATTTTCGGTAATTCCTATAAGTGCAATCTCGTATTTTCCTTCTGGTTTATGGTTGGGGGTATGAATGTCGATGTGTTTGCAAAACGAATGTTGGTGAAGAAAGTATTCTTCAAAAGATGGTCTCTCGAGTGAAACAGGTTGAAAATAATCAAGGATGTATTTCATTTTGAAATCCCTTTAATTGATTTATTGCCGAAAAATAGAATGCTTATAAATAATACAAATATTTAAATAAGTTATTTTTTGGCAGATTTTGATTTTGAACCAGTTTTTTTGATTTTTTCAGAATTTGTAGAATTTTTTTGTTCCGATTTCTCTATAATAGCTATACAGTCTTCGAGAGAGAGGGATTGAGGATCTGTTCCTTTCGGTATTTTAAAATTTTGTTCATTAAACGACAAGTAAGGCCCAAAACGACCGTTCAGCACCTGAAGGGGCAAGCCTTTGAACTCAAAGTTACGAATAATTTTGTTATTCTCTTTTTCTCTTTTTTCCTTTATAATTTCGATTGCACGTTCGAGGGTGATGCTATAGGGATCGTCTTTACCTTTAACGAGCGAGAAGTATTTGTTGTCGTGGCGTACGTATGGTCCGAACCTACCGGTACCAACAGTAATTTCTTTTCCCTCGAACTCGCCAAGTACTCGTGGAAGTTTAAACAAGTCTAATGCTTGCTCTAGCGTAATGGTTTCGATATATTGACCGGGTTGCAAGCGAGCATACTGTGGTTTTTCTGTTTCGCTTGTTTCGCCTATTTGTACCATTGGTCCAAATCGTCCCATTCGGGCATAAACATTTTTACCAGTAGTTGGGTCAACGCCAAGTAAACGTTCGTTACGAGGAACATCGCGGATGGATGTGACCTGATCGACCTGTTGGTGGAAGGGCTTATAAAATGCTTTTATCATGTCAGTCCACCTGAGTTTACCTGTTGCAATTTCGTCGAATTGTTTTTCGACGTTTGCTGTAAACTGGTAGTCCATGATATTGCTAAATTTATCTACCAGAAAATCATTTACTAGCATCCCTATGTCGGTAGGAAAAAGTTTGGCTTTTTCTGCGCCAGTTATTTCTGTCTCGGTTTTCGATAGTATTTTGTTGTTTTTTAGTTCAATAATTCGATACGTCCGCTCGGTACCTGGTCTGTCCTCTTTGACGACATAACCTCTTTGCTGTATGGTGGATATGATGGGTGCATAGGTTGAGGGACGTCCTATACCCAGTTCTTCAAGTTTTTTCACTAAACTAGCTTCGGTGTAACGAGGAGGATGATTTGGGAAACGTTCAATGGCTTGAATTTTCTGGAGAGTAAGAGATTGTTTTGCTTTCAGAGGGGGTAATAAGTTTTTTTTCTGTTCGTTTTCTTCGTCCGATGAGGCTTCGGAGTAAACTTTTAGGAACCCATCAAATTGCATTATTTCTCCAGTTGCAATAAATCGAAGAGGCTGATTTGATATGTTTATTGTGATAATTGTTTTTTCGAAGAGAGCGTCGCTCATCTGGCTTGCAATAGTACGTTTCCAGATGAGTTCGTACAAACGTTTTTCGGCTTGTGTACCCTGGATAGTCTGTTGTTCCATGTAAGTAGGGCGGATGGCTTCGTGAGCTTCTTGTGCCCCTTTTGTTTTGGTTTTATATTGACGAAGATGATGATAATCGGGCCCAAACAGTTTAACTATCTCTTTTTGAGCAGTATTCAGTGCCAGGTCGGACAGGTTTACCGAGTCGGTTCGCATGTAGGTGATTTTTCCCGACTCGTAAAGACGTTGAGCAATTGACATGGTATAGGCAACCGAAAATCCTAATTTTCGACTTGCATCTTGCTGCAAGGTAGAGGTAGTAAAAGGAGGTGAGGGCGATTTTTTCGCTGGCTTTTTTGTTATCTCTACAATTCTAAATTCGGCTGTAGCGCATTTTTCGAGGAATGCTTGTGCTTCTTCGAACGTATTGAATTTTTCCTCGAGCTCGGCCTCGAGTACCGATTTTTTATTGTTAATATCGGTAACCTCAAAAAAGCCTACCACCTTAAAGTGAGAAGAGCTTTTAAAAGTTATTATTTCTCTTTCCCTCTCGACAATTAGTCTAACAGCTACTGATTGTACGCGACCGGCAGACAGTTGTGGCTTAACTTTTTTCCACAAAATGGGCGAAAGTTCGAATCCAACAAGTCTGTCCAGTACCCGACGAGCTTGTTGAGCGTCAACAAGGTTGTAATCAATTCCTCGGGGATTGGCAATGGCTTGGAGGATTGCATTTTTTGTTATTTCATTGAAAACAATTCTACGTGTTTTATTTTCCGGTAATTCAAGCACTTCGGCTAAGTGCCAAGCAATAGCTTCTCCTTCCCTGTCTTCATCTGACGCAAGCCAAACAGTTTTAGCTTTTTGAGCTAGTTTTTTCAGCTCGTTTACTATCTTTTTTTTGTCTTCCGATATTACATAGTCGGGATTGAAATTGTTCTGTATATCAATGCCCAGATTTTTTTTCGACAAATCTCTAATGTGTCCGTAGCTGGAGACTACATGAAATTCTTTACCAAGAAATTTCTCTATTGTTTTAGCTTTTGCAGGAGACTCAACGATTACAAGGTTTTCTTCCATTTCCTTCCTAATTTTATGTCTCTTTTTTCAAAAAATTCCTGCACAAAGTAAAAGAATAAGTAGAGTAACTTCAAAATTTTAAACTAAATAATTGTAATTTTGCCCGAACAGTTATGTCTGTTGGTGGCAAAAAATCTACACTATAAAAGGTTTTAAAAGAAATAGCCGATGAAAATTCGGCAGAGCAATTTCTTTGAATGGCTTTTGTGTGGTCTAACAGACTTCAAAAAAGGTTCTATGAGGCGTTTTTTAATAAATAAAATATTTGCTCATGAACTATAAAAAGATTTTTTGGATATTGTATGCAGTTCCTTATGCTCTGTTTTTTTTAATATTTATAGGTATTGCATTAGGAATATTTGGGTTTATGCCCACTTTTGAGGAGCTTGAAAATCCGCGAAATAATGTAGCTTCAGAAGTTATATCGTCCGATGGAGTAATGTTAGGTACATACTATTATCAAAATCGTTCATTTGTTAGGTACGATGAAATCTCACCCAATGTTATAAATGCTCTGATAGCGACCGAGGATGTGCGATTTTATAAGCATTCAGGGATAGATTTCAGAAGTCTTGCACGTGTATTTTTTAAGACAATTTTACTTGGAAGTAATGCTGGTGGAGGTAGTACAATAACACAGCAATTGGCCAAAAATCTTTTTCCGCGCGATACAACTCTTTATAGTTTTTGGGGAACCAGGATGATAGCTTTATCGATAGCTAAGTTTAAGGAATGGGTTACTGCTATTAAGCTCGAACGTAATTATACTAAGGATGAGATTATTACCATGTATCTTAATACAGTTCCTTTCGGAGGTACTTTGTTTGGTATCAAAATGGCGGCCAGAGCCTATTTTAATAAGACTCCCGATTCACTTAGCATTGAGGAAGCGGCCTTGTTGGTTGGAATGTTAAAAGCTCCAACACGATATTCACCGGTTCTAAACCCGGAGCGTTCTCTTCAGAGAAGAAACGTAGTACTAGGACAGCTAAAGGAATATAAATATATTACTGAGCAACAATATGATTCTTTGTTAAAAATTCCTATTCGCCTTAAATACACTCCACAAGATCAGAACGAGGGCATAGCAACCTATTTTAGAGAAAGATTGCGGATGATTCTTACTGCTAAGGAACCTAAGCGTGCAAATTATTTTGTATACGAAGATTATCAAGCCGATTCGACAGAGTGGGTGCGAAATCCTTTATATGGGTGGTGCAATAAGCATACAAAGCCAGATGGCACACCTTATAATCTTTATACCGACGGATTAAAGATTTATACCACTATCGATTCGCGCTTACAGAAATATGCCGAAGAAGCTGTTACAGAACACTTAAAAAATGATTTGCAAAAAGCTTTTTTCAAGGAAAAAGCTAAAAGTAGAGTGGCTCCTTTTGCTTACGACCTAACTCCCGACCAGATTAATTACATTATGGAGCTTGCTATTCGTCGTAGTGAGAGATATCGTGTATTACGAAATGCAGGGTATGATTGGGAGGATATTTTAAAAAATTTCAAGAGAAAAGTACCTATGCGTGTGTTTACTTGGAACGGAGAAAAAGACACGCTGATGACACCTTACGACTCGATTCGATACTATAAGTTTTATTTACAGGCAGGTTTGATGTCTGTCGATCCGCATACAGGGCAAGTAAAGGCGTATGTAGGAGGAATTAACTATAAGCATTTTAAGTACGACCATGTCATGCTGAGTAAGCGACAAGCTGGTTCGACTATTAAGCCTTTCTTATATACCCTGGCCATGCAGGAGGGTTATTCGCCCTGTTACCGAGTTCCTAATGTGCCAGTTACCTTTATTGTGGGCGATACTATTTGGAGTCCAAAAAACTCTGGACGTCCCGATTACGAAGGTAAAATGGTTACTTTAAAATGGGGTTTAGCAAATTCGGTGAATTACATCTCAGCTTGGATTATGAAACAGTTTAATCCACCGTCGGTTATTGAGATTATGCGTAAGATGGGCTTTACCAGTTATTTGGCGCCCTATCCTTCATTGGTTCTTGGAACCTCTGAGGTTACCCTCTACGAAATGACTGGTGCCTATGCTTGCTACGCCAATAAAGGTATTTTTATTAAACCTTTTTTGGTAACAAAAATCGAAGATAAGACGGGCAACGTGATTGCCAGTTTTGTTCCTGAGAAAACTGAAGCTATTAGCGAGCAAACTGCCTATTTGATGTTAAGTATGATGGAAGGCGTCGTTAATTCAGGTACTGCTGTTAGGCTGAGGTATATGTATAAATTTACTAATCCCATTGCCGGTAAA
This sequence comes from Bacteroidales bacterium, assembly GCA_026416115.1. Classification (GTDB taxonomy): domain Bacteria; phylum Bacteroidota; class Bacteroidia; order Bacteroidales; family DTGW01; genus JAKPGM01. Next base: position 19,888 of record JAOAFU010000080.1, read on the forward strand.
ACGGGTACTACCCAGAATCATTCAGATGGTTGGTTTATTGGGATAACTCCCGACTTAGTAACAGGCGTATGGGTAGGTGCAGAGGACAGAGCTGTTCGATTCGAAAGTCTTGAGCTTGGTCAAGGGGCAAATATGGCTCTTCCCATTTGGGCTATATACATGAAGAAAATTTATGCCGATAAGTCAATTCTCATCTCCGATGGACCATTTGCTGTTCCAAGGGATTTTCCTTATTCGACTAATTGTCCCGATGTGGATAAGCAACTCGATGAAAACGATATCCGCATGATTGAGGAAGGAGAGTATTGAAAGCCTAAATGGTTAGTTTATTTTTTTTAGAAAAAGAAAAAATTCTGTTTGCACCTTTTTAAAGCGATGCTCGAATGAGCTGTTGAGTATATGCGTGTTGTGGATTTTCGAATAGGGTATAAGCATTATTTTCTTCGACTATAAGCCCATCTTTGAGAACGATAACCCGATCGGACATAAACCTAACTATGCTTAGATCGTGCGAAATGAAAATGTAAGAAAGATTAAACTTTAGCTTTAATTCGTTTAAAAGACTAAGAATTTGGGCGGCAATAGTAGCATCGAGCGCCGACACACATTCGTCGCAGATTATAATTTTGGGTTCAAGTGCTAAAGCTCTTGCAATGGCTATTCTCTGACGTTGTCCTCCCGAAAGCTGATGAGGGTAACGATCGTACCAATTTTTATCTATTTGAACCGACTCGAGTAACTCCTTGACACGATCAATCTGTTCTTTTTTTGTTTTGTACAGTCGATGAACTGTAAGGGGTTCTCGAATGAGTTCACCTATAGTTATTCTAGGGTTAAGCGTGGAATATGGATCTTGAAAAATAATCTGAATTTTTCTGTAAAATTTTTTTCTATCTAATGAAAAGAGTTTATTGGCAGGTATTCCTTCGAATAAGATTTCTCCGTCGTAGGAACGTATCAGTTGCATAAGGGTTCGCCCAAGCGTTGTTTTACCACTCCCCGATTCTCCGACAATGCCAAGCGTTTCCCCTTCCCAAAGCTGAAGGCTTATTTGTTTCAGAATTTTTTTATCTTTTTTACCAGCAACAAAGCGAGTAGAGGGTAGCTTAACTTCAAGATTACGAATCTCTATAATGGGGCTCGCTTGAGTAGGATTATTGTTTGTCGAAATTTTGGGTTTTGTCGGTGGGGAACTATCAAAGGAGCTTTTTTCTGGAGTATTTTTTTTTAGGGTATGTTGAGTAATTCGGCAAGATAGCAGATGTTGAGTATACATTTCTTTTGGAGAAAGAAAAATATCGGGATTATCAGCTGTTTCAACCATTTTTCCGTTTTGCATCACGACAACCCTGTCGGCAATACGTTCAATTAGTCTAAGATCGTGGGATATAAATAGGATTGATAGGGCATATTTTTGTTGGAGTTGTTTTAGAAGGGTGAGAATTTCCTGCTGGGTTGTAACATCGAGAGCAGTTGTTGGTTCGTCGGCAATCAAGATGTGAGGATTACTAGCTAAAGCAATGGCCATCATAATACGCTGACGTTGTCCTCCAGAGAGTTCGTGGGGATAGCGCTTATAAATTTTTTCGGGATGAGGTAGTTGCATTTCCTCAAATAGTTTCAATATGCGTTTTTTTCGCTCGGCAGATGATAATGGGGTATGAAGCTCGAGCATTTCGTCTACCTGATTGCCGCATCGAATTGAGGGATTCAGAGAGGCCATCGGATCCTGAAAAATGATGGAAATTTTTTTTCCTCTATATTGATTGATTTCTTTTTCTGAGAGAGAGGTTAAATCGATTGATCTTTTTAGGGTGTAGTCCCTAAAATAAACAGCACCAGAAATGGAAGTTCCTTTAGGCAGAAGACGTAATATAGCATGAGCAGTAGCCGATTTTCCTGAACCCGATTCACCAACAATACCTAAAGTTTCTTTTGGGAATAATTCGAAATGCAAATTGTCGACTGCCGGAACCGAGCTGCCGGGGAATATTACCCTTAGATCTTTAACCTCTAACAGTGGTTCCATTAGTATTTACGTTTAATGATTACTTTATTTCCATTTAGGAAAGCTTTCCAGTTGTGGTTAAGTAAACGCTCGGCGTAACGCAGATATAAACGTGACCGAATACTTGGTCGATTTTTATCGTTCAGCTCATCTTCTTTAAATTCACCGGCAAACTCATAAGAGAGGGTAAAATTGTGGTGACGGTGAAACATTTTCATTATCTCGATAACCGTAGCTATCACGCTGAAAATTTCACCTCTGTTGGTTACTGGATAATCGTCTTCGAATTCATCGCTTTCGACAGTAAAATTTACAACTATATCAAGGATATTTCCTGCTTTTGGGGCAAAACGCACTTCATATAACAAATTGCTTCGGGTAGTAAAATGATACACATAACCCGTTTCAATGGGAGGTGGTTCGATGGGAAAAACCTCACATACAGGTTTGTAGTCGGGAAGAATCAAATAGTCGTATCGGGAGTCTTCAGCCGTAACGTTCATACGAAAGAGTCATTCGAACGTGTAAAAATAACTATTTTCCTTTTTACATTTACGCTATGGTTTGTTTTTTCCCTACTTTAAATCTAAGTAATTTGCCAATCGACAGGTTCGATACCGTTATTAATAAGGTATGCGTTTGCTTTTGAAAAGTGTCTGCAACCAAAAAATCCATTATAAGCCGAGAAGGGAGAGGGGTGGGCGGCTTTAAGAACCAAGTGACGGCTAGGGTCGATCAACGATTCTTTAGCTTTAGCATCGTTGCCCCAAAGAAAAAAAACAAGGTTTTTTCGGACTTTTGCTAAACGTTCTACGGCTGTATTGGTAAATATTTCCCATCCTTTATTAAAATGAGAACGGGGCTGATTAGCCCTTACAGTTAAAGTTGCATTTAGTAACAAAACACCATTATCGGCCCATTTTTCGAGGCACCCATGAGGGGGTGGACTAATGCCCAAATCCGATTGAAGTTCCTTAAATATGTTTACTAAAGAAGGAGGAGGTTGAATACCTTTGGGCACAGAAAAACAAAGCCCATGTGCCTGTCCTTGTCCATGATAAGGGTCTTGTCCCATAATCACCACTTTTACTTTATCGACAGGAGTTTTGTTAAAGGCATTGAAAATAAGCTGCCCCGGAGGATAAACAATATATTTTTTTTTCTCCTCAATCAGGAAAGCTTTTAACTCTTTGAAATAAGCCGCATCAAACTGATCATATAGTAGCTGTTTCCAGCTTTCTTCAATTTGCACACCTTCTGCTGCCATATGCAAGAAAAACATTTAATCGGGATCGAACACGTATTGGCCTAATTTTTCTTTGATCGAAATAACGTCAGTTTTGGCCAATAGAAAATTGTTTAACACAAGGTAATCGATATCGGTATTGACGAAACATCTAAGAGCATCCTCCGGAGAGCACACGATAGGTTCGCCACGAACATTAAAACTGGTATTGATGAGTATGCCATACCCAGTGAGTTTTTTGAAAGCGTTAATCAATGTCCAAAAACGAGGGTTGATTTGTTTGTTTACAGTTTGTATGCGTGCAGTATAATCGATGTGGGTAACGGCGGGGATATCGGAACGTACAAAGTACAATCGGTCGAAAAGTTTGTCGGAGTTTAGAATATGCTCGGGTATATCGTAGCAGCGTTCTTTTTTAACCTTATCGATCAGAAGCATATAGGGCGATTTAAAGCCATGTTCCATGAAGTTCAGGGAATCTTCTTCGAGTAACGATGGAGCAAAAGGGCGAAAACTTTCGCGGAATTTAATTTTCAGATTCATGCGTTTTTGCATTTCGGGATTTCTTGCATCGCCGAGTATGCTCCTATTACCAAGGGCACGTGGGCCGTATTCCATTCTACCCTGAAACCAACCTACAACATTTCCTTCAGCAATCAAACTGGCTACTTTTTCGGCAAGTTCGTTGAAGTTTTCGAAATAAGAAGCAGAAATGGAAAATTTGTCTATAATTTTACTTATATATTCGTTTGTATATGAGGGGCCGAGATAAGCACCTTGCATCGAATCAAGGGGTCGAGTTGGCCTAGTATTTTGAAAATAGATGTGCCAAGCTGCCAATGCAGCACCTAAAGCTCCTCCTGCATCGCCAGCAGCAGGTTGAATCCATATATCATCAAAAATTTTATTTTCGAGTATTTTACTATTCGATACGCAATTGAGCGCTACTCCGCCAGCCATCACCAGATTGGAGCAACCAGTTATTTTCCTTGCAGTTTGTGCAAGTTGTATTACAATATGGTCGGTGATTTCTTGAATAGCTAATGCCATATCCATGTATGGCTGAGAGATGGGTTCGTTGGGTTGACGTGGAGGAAAACCAAAAAGAGCTTTCCAACGTCGATTGCTTGTCATAGTCAAACCAGTTGCATAGTTGAAATATTTCATGTTAAGCAATATCGAACCATCAGGACGTATGTCCACCAGATGTTTAAGAATTAGCTCTTTGAAATGCTCGACCTGTTTCGAACCTTTCTGACCATAGGGTGCTAGCCCCATCAGTTTATATTCACCACTGTTTACTTTAAATCCGCAATAATAAGTAAATGCAGAGTAAAGCAGGCCCACCGAGTGAGGAAAATGAAGCTCTTTAAGCAGCGTGATTTGGTTTCCTTCTCCAATACCTATAGTTGTTGTAGCCCATTCTCCGACGCCATCGATTGTAAGAATAGCTGCTTTTTCGAAGGGTGATGGAAAAAAAGCACTGGCTGCATGCGAAAGATGATGTTCGGGAAAAAGAAGAGGGACTTGGTTTGGAATACCTGTTTCTTTAAGTTTTTTTCGAAGCTGTTGCTTCATAAAAAGTTTGTCTTTGATCCAAACCGGTATAGCGGTTGCAAAACTTTTAAAACCTCGGGGTGCAAAGGCATGATATGTTTCTAAAAGGCGTTCGAATTTTATCAAAGGCTTCTCGTAAAATACGACTGCCGTCAGGTCGGATGGGTCGATAGCTGCTTCGGACATAACGTATCGAATAGCGTGAGAGGGAAAACCTGCATCGTGTTTTTTTCTTGTAAAACGTTCTTCTTGAACAGCTGCAATAATTTCGCCATCCTTAAGAAGCGCGGCAGCACTGTCGTGATAATATGCCGATATTCCCAGAATATAAGAAGGCATCTTAGAACAGGGTATAAATAAAAGGTGCAATGGCTGTACCTGCAGTCAAAAAAATGATGATACCAAATAAAAGCAATACTATTATAAGCGGAAGCAGCCAGAATTTTTTTCTAACCTTCAAAAATTGCCATAATTCTTTTAGAAAATCCATCATTTGTCCTCCTAAAAAGTGTTCGACATGTCTTTAGGTGTAAAAGTATAATTTCTTTCGTGAAAAACAGATTCGTCACCTTTTTTAAATTTTTTTAGCTTCAGGGGATCTTTACCTAGTAGTTTTCGAACCAACGCCATAGGTACAACAAAAATCCAATAAACTACATTAAGAAAAATGAAAGAAGCAATATGACCTAAGAGATCGGATAAGTTGTACCACAAAAAGGAAAAAGGGAAAAATATTTTTGGAATAAGAAGAGCAATCAAAAGTAAAGTCAAGAGCAGCGTATCGGGAAGGGTGATATTCCCTAGTATTTTAATCAGCAAAATTAGTAACAACAAGGCAAGTCCTGCGTCTTGGTTTTCTTTTTTAGAGAATGTTTTACGCATGTTGAATTAATTATTTTATTGGAAACGCCTTATTAAACATGGCTTGTAGTTGAACATATTGTTCGGGCGAACCAATATTTTTGTATTTTTCTAAATAAAATCTTGCTTTCTGGAAATTTTTCTGTAACACTGCCAAAACAACCAAATTATTTATGGTAGCCTCGTCGGTTGGGTTAAGAGTATAAGCACGTTCGAGCATGGCAAAAGCACCAGGATCGTTTAATTTATACAGTACACTTCCTAACATCTGACAGGCAAATGCTGTTTCTTGAATTTGAATAGATTGTTGTAAAAGTTCAGCAGCTTCTTTCAGTTGACCTTGTCGAGCTTTTTGGATAGCTTGTTCGATAAGTGGTTTTACTTTAGGATCGACAACTACTACTAAATCTTTTTTGGGCCCGGATGAAATTTTATAATTGGGGTCGATGTCCCTAATTTCGAGCAGGGTACGTTTAGCCTTCGATTTGTCGCCCATTTCCATGTAGGTAAAGTACATTGCTTCAAGTGCATATACTTTATCATTATTTGTTTTCGAAGCTATCAAGGCACGTTTAAAAAAGCGGAGTGCATCGGAGTGTTGTTGTTGCTTTAAATAAATTTTTCCTAAACGCATAAGTGCAAAAACAGCACTGTCGAGTGTTGGCATGTTTTTGAGTAAAATAAAGGCTAGGCTATCGGATTTTACAATGTCGGCCAAACGCAATGCTTCTATGTAATAGTTGAGGGTATAAGGACTCGTATAAACAAGAGCTAGATATTCGTTATAAGCTTTTTGGTAGGCTCCAACTTTCTCGTAATTGCGTGCCAGCTCTTGGTGCATCAGCGTAAGAGATAAGTTATCGTATTTAATACTCAGCAGTGCCAACGAATCTTCGAGCGATACGGGATGGTAGGTATATAAGAAATTATTGATTACTGTGTCGGGTTTAAAAGGCCAACCTGCCGTAAGGGCTTTAATACTTTTATCGGCTGCTAAACTGTCGAGTAAGGTATAGCCCCACACTTTCATGTAAGAGTCGAAAGGTTTTAGTAAAGTTGTATCCCAATTGGAGCTAATTAAGTTTTGTCTTTTCATCGTATGCAGAAAAGCGTCGGCTATGAGAAAATAACCTCGTGCATTAGGATGTAAATGCTCGAGAATAAGTTCGTCTCCAATAATACCATTTTTACTATATTTTTCAAAAATGCTTATCATGGGGATAACAGGAACATCCCATTTCTCACCAAGCTTGTGGATAGCAACATTAATATCTTCGGGTGCACGGAATCGGATAACGTCTAGATCTTTAGCTCTATAATATAGCTGACGAGCTTTTGTATAATCTCCATTCGACTCGGCCATCTGAGCCTGAACAAAAACCGAATCGGCCAAAGGATAGCTTTGGTATTTTTCTGATTGAAAAGGGGGTAAGGTACGCACATTCGAGACCAACTCGCTTATAATGACGGGTATATTATTTTTTTTAGCTTTTGCGAGTATTTCATCCATATTGAGGGTAAACTGTTCGATTCCCTCTTGGTATGCTTCTGACTTGTACGGGATAGATTTCTGTTTTGCCATGCGTTGCATCAAAGTGGCTGTGGTGGGTTGCTTTTTCCCCGAAAGTAAACTAAGAATCCCTTGCTGAATTAATTGATATGTACGTAAATGAATCAAACTTAGGTGTATTTTTTTAATCCAGCGAATATTGCCTCCCCATTCGGCAGAAGCCACACCCATTGCCCCGTAATATTCGTTATGACCTGCATAAATTAATATAGCGTCGGGTTTTTGTTCTAATATCTCATCAATATAATCGGCAAGTGCGTAACTGTTAATAGCAGCCATGGCTACATTAACTACCTCAATGTTTCGGTCGGGAAATAAATCTTTCAGCCTATAATAGAGTATTCGGCTAAAACTAACATTCATTTCATAGGGAAAACCTCGGGTTGTTGAACTTCCCATTACGAAAATCCTGTATGTATTTTCGGGTTTCTCAATCAGAAAAATATCATTTGAAGGCGAAGTTGGATTATTTTGAGTGAAAAAACGTTTAGTAACTAATGGATTGATTTGATAATAACCTTTGTTTTGAGTCGATGGTGTGAATAAGGAAAGATTGTAACCATACCCTGCTAATCTTAATCCGAATTCAATGATTAAAAAAAGTAATAGCGGAATACAAAAAAGTATGATGGTGAATAGAATCTTTTTTCGCATAATTTCGATGTTTATTGTCCCCGAACAAATGTAAAAATATTTATGAATTTCCAAAAATAGCCTTTGGGTTAGAAATGTCTGAAATTACTTACTCTCTTTTTTACAACAATTAGCTGTTTGGATAATTTGGTTACCTTTGTAAATTCAATGAAAAGCAAATAGTGTTATGGATCTTCAATATTGGGGTTACCCTCTAATAAGTACAATTTTAGTAAGTCTTGTTTCGTTGACAGGAATTATTTTTCTTAATCTTTCGGGTCAAAAGCTCGAAAAGCTTGTTTTTATTTTGGTAAGTTTGGCAGTAGGTGTTATCTTAGGTAATACTTTTTTACACATTATTCCCGAAAGCTACGAATATTTCGAACATAGCGATATACCATCTTTACTTATTTGTTTTGGTATAGTGCTTTTTTTTATTGCCGAGAAGGCCCTTCATTGGCATCATCATCATGTAGGAGAGCGTATTGTTAAACCTTTGGGCAAGATAAATCTTTTGGCCGATGGTATCCACAATTTTACCGACGGAATATTGATTGCTGCAGCATGGATGACCGATAGCTATTTGGGTATTTCAACTACCATAGCAGTACTGGTTCATGAGGTTCCACAGGAAATTGCCGATTTTGGTATTTTACTTCATGCAGGCTATTCCCGTAAACGGGCTTTGATGTGGAATTTTGTTTCGGCCCTTTCGGCCATTGTGGGTACTATTTTGATGCTCTGGGTAGGAAGTTGGTTATTGCATTTAAGTTATTACGTTTTACCTATTGCTGCTGGTGGGTTTATTTACCTTGCTGGTAGCGACCTTATCCCAGAGCTTAATAAGCAAATATCGAAATATTCCACATTAGTTCAAATAGTAATGGTGGTACTGGGGATTGTAATTATGTATTTGCTTTCGACAGGGATTGAAAACCATGCCCATTGATTTTTTTACATTCTTATTTGCTTTTACTCACTTAATTTAGATTTTCTGCTTTTGAAAATTTTTTAAAATTCTTTCAAACAATCTTAGTATATTTACATTATTACCCCTCTTTTTCAATATTTTACCATTATGTTCATAGATCTTGTTCAAAATATTGCCTTATTATTATCATTTGCCTTACTTTACGATTATGTATGGCTAAAATTTAAGTACAAAGATTCATTAAAAGTAAAGGCTCTTACAGGGGGTATTATTGGATTTATCGGGATAATCCTGATGAATACTCCCTGGGTTATGACCGATGGCCTGATTTTCGATGTACGATCGGTTCTACTCTCAATAACCGGTTTATTCTTTGGAACAATACCTACGATAATTGCAATTATAATAACTGCTCTGTTTCGATACTGGCTAGGAGGTCAGGGCATGATCATGGGCATCATGGTAATCATTTTGTCGGGATTTGTAGGATTATTATGGAGAAATTACATTCCCGATGTTTTCGGGAAAAATCGTTTATGGAAAGTATATTTGTTAGGTGTTGTTGTACACTTGTTAATGTTAGCTTGTACGGTTTTTTTACCTCGAAACATTTCTTTCGATACTTTAAAAGCAATAGCCCCTGTTACTCTCACCCTTTATCCAATAGCTACCGTATTACTTTCGGCTCTTCTTTTTGAACGAGAAAAGAAACAGGAAAGAGAAAAGCTTATCGAAGAGAGCGAAAAACGTTTCCGAAACCTTTTTGAAAACAGCCAATCGATCATGTTAATAATGGATTCAAAATGCGAAAAAATTATTGACGTTAACGCTGCAGCCGTAAGGTTTTTTGGATACGATTTCAACACGCTTATACAATTGTCGCCCAAAAAATTGTGTCTTACTGAAGATATATGTTTTAAAAAAGACCTAATCAATTCTTCTGGTGAAAAAGAAAATTATCAAAGACTTAGTTTACGACTGGCCAATGGTGAAATACGCGAAAGTGAAGTTTATCGCAGTTTCATTGAATACCAGAACAGAAATTCGATTTTTGTCATTATTCACGATATAACCGACCGGATAAAGGTTGAACAAAAGTTGCAAAATTTATCAAGTATTATTGAGAATGCTTTAAACGAGCTATATATATTCGATGCAAATTCTTTCGAAATTTTGGAGGCCAATAAAGGGGCTGTACATAGTATAGGTTTTACCAGAGATGAATTACTTGGCAAACCATTTACTGAACTCACTCCAGCATTTACAAAGGAGGCTTTTAGCAAAACACTATACTCCTTGCGTAGTCAAAATGATAAAGTCGTTATTGAAACAAATTTCAGAAAAAAAAATGGAACGCTTTTTCCTGTAGAAATGCACTTGCAGAAGATGCAGTATGGCGAAGTTCCGGTTTTTGTTGCATTCATCAACGATATCTCATCACGTAAAAAATTTGAAAGGGAACTTATTGCAGCAAAAGATAGAGCCGAAGAGAGTGACAGGTTAAAATCTTCATTTCTTGCAAATCTATCGCACGAAGTTCGTACACCACTAAATTCGATCATTGGATTTAGTAGCTTGTTAAAGAAAGGGAATCTCCCTAAAGAAAAGGTCGATTTGTATAGCAGTATCATTGCTGGAAGCGGAAGTCAGATTGCTGAGATTATAAACGAAACTATCGAAATTGCCGAAATTGATTCGGGTACAATAAAGGTAGAGTTATCTGCTTTTAATCTCAACGAGTGCATTAAAGAAGTTTATCTGGAGATGAGCACTTTACTGCCACAAAATAATACAATTGAGCTTTCAATTTTTAATTCGAATTTAGATGAACCATTTTACATACAAAGTGACAGGTCGAAACTTACAAAAGTATTGTATCATCTAGTATCCAATGCTGTAAAGTATACCCTGGAGGGATTTGTTTCGTTTGGTTATACGGCCGAAAAAGATAAGCTGATATTTAAGGTTATAGATACTGGTATTGGAATTGAGTCTCGTGAGCTACCAAGGGTTTTATCGCGTTTTTACCGATCTAAAAATATACTTACTATTAAAAAACCTGGGATAGGTTTGGGTTTAGCTATAGTCCAGGCATATGTAGAATTGCTAAATGGAAAAATAGAAATTGAATCGGAAGTAGCTAAAGGCACTACTGTAAAAGTTGAGCTTCCTTATACACCAGCAAGGCCAGAGGTTCGAGAAATTGAAACTGATGTATCGATTGAAAAATTTTCGAACAAACATCTTCTTGTTGCCGAGGACGACGATTACAACTATCTGCTGATGGAAGAAATTCTCACCTCTGCCGGATTTACGTGTATTAGAGCCAGCAATGGTTTAGAAGCGATTGAATTTTTCGAAAAATATAAACCTTTTCAGCTGGTAATCATCGATTTAAAATTGCCCGAAAAGGACGGTTTTGAGTTAGCCTCTGAAATTAGAATGAAAGACAAAAAGATTCCGCTTATTGCTGTTACTGCTTATGCTCACTATCTTAACCGAGATACAAAAGAAATTAACGAATTCGACGAAATTATTACAAAGCCTATTAATACTTTTACTTTTTTGCACACTATAAAAAAAGTAGTAAGTAAAACCTCGGGTAGAAATTATTGAGGATCGACGTCGATAACGATATTGACTGTGGAGTATGTGCTTTTAATTTTTGCGATACATTCGAGCAAATATTTTTTCACAGGCGTTAATGGAGTAGCTGGATTTATTTTTAAGTAAATATCGCGTAAATACAAGTTAAACATTCGGGCAATGATAGGTTTCTGAGGGCTAAGTACCTGGTGATGTAGCTTTTGTTGTAATTGCCTAAAAAGCATTTGAGACGCCTCTTCACACTTTTGCTCGTTGGCGTGTTGAATAGATAAGTGAATCATTCGTACGAATGGTGGATAATGAAAAGTTTGTCGTTCGGATAGTTGCAAGCGATACATAGCCTCGTAATCGTGACGTAATGCCATTTGGACGATTGGATGTTCGGGCATATAGGTTTGAATAATTACTTTTCCTTGCTTATTTCTTCGACCAGCACGTCCACCTACCTGTACTATTAGTTGAAAACTCCTTTCTGAAGCCCTAAAATCGGGATAGTTAAGTAGACTATCTGCATCGAGTATACCGACAAGCTCAACGCGGGCAAGGTCGAGCCCTTTGCTTATCATTTGTGTACCAACTACGATGTCGAGTTCTCCATTCTCCAATCGACCAATTATTTCGTCAAAAACGTCACGGCTTCGTGCTACATCTTGGTCTAGACGTCCTATTCGTGCATCAGGAAAAAATATGGCCAACTCCTCCTCCACCTTTTCAGTGCCATACCCTCTTATTTTAAGGTCTGTACTTGCACATTGAGGGCATACTGTGGGGACAACTATGGAGAATCCACAGTAATGGCAAGTTAGGCTTTGGTTCAACTTATGGTAGGTCAATGATACATCGCAATTGCGGCATCGAAAAATATACTTACAGTTATTGCATTGAATGTAAGGCGAAAACCCTCGTCGATTATGAAATAATAGAACCTGTTTATTTTCATCAAGACATTGTTGGATCTCGTTCAGAAGAATTTGCGAAAAATGTGATTGAACCTTACCTTTTCTTTGGGCAGCAACCATGTTGACCAATTCCATCTTGGGTAATTCGATACCCCGGTAACGCTCTTTGAGTTTTACTAATCCGTATTTCCCGATGGAGGCATTGTAGTAACTCTCTACAGCGGGAGTTGCCGAACCTAAAAGTACTTTTGCATTTAGCAAGCTGGCAAGTTTTATTGCAGTGTCTCGGGCATTGTATCGTGGCGCTGGTTCGTATTGCTTGTAGCTATTCTCGTGTTCTTCGTCTACAATTATTAGACCCAAGTTGCTAAAAGGTAAAAAAACCGACGAGCGAACCCCAATAATTACCTGTCCCTCTGTACTTTGATTGTAATGTACACGATAATATGTTTCCATACGTAACCTGGCTGAAATTCGCGAATGATACACAAATACTCGGTTACCGAAAACACTTTTAAGCCGTTTGATTATTTGGTAGGTAATGGCAATTTCGGGAAGTAAGTATAACACCTGTTGTCCTTTCTGCAAAACATCGGCTATAAGGTGAAAATAAATTTCGGTCTTTCCGCTACCTGTTATACCATGTAAAAGCACTACCGATTTTTTTTCAAAACCTTGATTAATCTCTTCCAGTGCACGCTGTTGGTCTGGAGCGAGAATTGGCAGATTGCTTTTTTCATCTACCTCTTCCTCTACTTCCCAATCGGACAAGGAGTATGTTTCCAATATTCCTTTATCTATCAGATTTTTTAACGATGGATAACTGCCCTGGGTCATTTCAAGAAGTATTTTTTGACTCACTTGTCGGGGCTTAGGGCTATCTCCAAATGCATCGGATAATCTCAGGTAAGCTTCGAGTATTTCCTTTTGTTTTGGAGCCTTAACTAATTTATCTAAGGTACTGTTAAGAAAAGCCTCGTCGGCTGCTTGAGGTGAAAGTCTGACAAATTTTTCCTTGCGAGCAGGAGTTTTATCTTCAATTTCTTCTATAAACAGAATAGCTTGCTTTTTAATTAAACTACGGAGGGTGTGCATTAACTTAACACCAAAATCGTGGAGATAGGCAACCTCATTTGTAACTTTTATGAGTAAATTGCTTTCTTCTTCGGTTAATTTATCGAAAGCCTCAAAATTTGGGTTTGAAAGTATGCGGGTTTTACTTTCGATACGAAGTTGTGAAGGAATAGCAAATTGCATTACCTCGCCAGCTGTACACATATAATAATTTGCCACCCACTCCCAGAATTCCATTTGTGTTTGAGACACAACAGGAATTTTGTCGAGAACAAGTTGAATGGGTTTATATGAGATGCCTTCCGAAACTTGAGAATGAACCTTTCTTACAATTGCTGCATAGAATTTTTTTCGACCAAATTGTACTAACACTCTTTTCCCTAACTCTACTTCTTCAGCCATTTCGTCGGGAACAGAGTAGGTGTAATACTGAGGCAAAGGTAAAGGTATAATGACCTCGACAAAAATCATGTTCTTTAATCATATCAAATATGCAAATATGCGTAGATTTCGTGTGAATTTTATTTTTTTCAAAATCAAAAGTATTTGCTATTAATTGGTTGTTCGAAAAATTATTTCAATTGTAAATGGACGAAAAGTCAATCAAGCAAAACACTTGTTTGACAAAATTACCCAAAAGTCAAATTATTTTTGAACACAAGATTTCTTGAATTTAACCAAATAAAACAAAAAACAGTACTTTTGAGTCGGAAAACGAGTTTTCGTTATGAAAGTTGGAAAAAAGAACAAGTTGCTCTACCACGTGGGCATTTTAATAGCATTTATTCTCGTAATTAATGGTTTAGCCTCATTTTATTTTGTCCGCTTTGATCTTACACAGGAAAAAAGATACACACTAAGCCAGGTTTCGAAAGAAACATTGCAAAGTCTTCCCGATCAAGTAATGGTTCGCATCTATCTATATGGTGATTTGCCTTTAAGTTTTCGCAAATTTTCACAAACAATTCGTGAGATGCTCGATGAATTTCGAGTTTACGCAGGAGCAAAGTTGCAGTACGAATTTATTGATCCCTATGAGAGCAAAGATGAGAAGCAGATACAAGCCAATATAGAGAAGCTTTATCGGATGGGGTTACAGCCTACCAGTGTTAAGATGCAGGATCCAAAGGGAGGATACAGCGAAAAAATGGTTATACCGGGAGCTATTGTCTCGTATGGTAACCGCGACTTTGCAGTTAATTTGTTAAGTAATAATCCCGCTTTTTCTGGAGAAGAGAACCTTAATCATTCAGTTCAGAATCTTGAGTACAACCTAATTAATGCTATTCGATGTGTGATCCAAAGCAAAGTCGAGAAAGTGGCGTTTCTCGAGGGTCATGGTGAGTGGGACGAGTATCATACTGGCGACATGATGAAAGCTTTGTCCAATTATTTTCAGGTCGATCGTGGTCGACTAAAAGGAGATGTTAATGAGCTTAAGCCATATAAGTGCCTTATAATTGCTGGCCCCACATTACCTTTTACAGAAGAGGACAAATTCATTATCGACCAGTATATCATGGGAGGAGGAAAGGTACTATGGCTGCTGGATGCTGTTTCGATTGACCGCGATAGCTTTGCTCAGGGTAATGCGTATGCTACTATAGCCCAGCTAAATCTCGACGATATGCTTTTTAAGTATGGAGTACGTCTAAATCCTGTACTTGTTCAAGATATCCAATGTGCTTTAATTCCTATAGCATCGGGCTCTACCACGGGGCAAGCTAAATTTGTTCCTACCCCTTGGCCATACTTCCCCCTTATTGCCGGTGCTTACGACCATCCTGTTTCAAGAAATTTGAACCTTATCAAACTCGAATTTGCAAGCTATATCGATACGCTAAATGTTCCTAATGTGCATCATACAGTGCTTTTGAAAACATCAAAATATTCGAGACTTAAGAGTGTTCCTTCTTTTGTTCGTCTCTCAGAAATTCGAAATGGATTTGCGCAAGAAGAATTCAATAATTCCTATCTTCCTGTTGCTGTACTTTTAGAGGGAGTTTTCCCATCGGTTTTTCAGAACCGTATGCTTTCAGCACTTAAAATTACAGGTAACTATACCTTCCGACCTCATAGCAATCAAAATAAAATGTTGGTTGTAGCCGATGGAGATATCATTCGAAACCAAGTCCGACAAACTCAACGTGGGATATTAATTACACCTCTAGGTTTCGATTCATATACCTCACAGATTTTTGGTAATAAAGACTTTTTGCTTAATGCTGTTCAGTATCTCACCGACGAAAAAAACATTATAGATTTACGTAGTCGTAATATAGAACTTCGCTTACTCGATAAAGCTAAAATACTCGATCAAGCTACAAAGTGGAAAATAATCAATACCCTTTTACCTTTGGTTATTATTATCTTTTCTGGTATAGTTTTTTTCTGGTGGCGAAATAAAAAGTATACCTGAGCATGAAAAAGAAAAAAATTGTTGTGTGGGCTATTTTTGTTGTTTTATGTGCACTTTTAGCTTACAATCTCCTTACCAAACGCCATACAACATTGAGTTCGTACGACGCCCGTTTGAGTATAAAAGATACAACTTCTATACAACAAGTATTTATTCTTCGAAATAAAGATACCCTTTCTTTTTCGCGAAAAAGTAACAAGACATGGGTAATAAACAATAATAGAACCGTTAATCCGGTCTTAATAAATTTTTGTTTTCGTATTTTTTCGCAACTTAAAATTTCATCTGTTGTTCCTCGGACGCAATGGAATAGCATTCGCGACAGTATTTTACGTCAAGGAGTTGAAGTGGTACTAACCAACGATAATAACGAAAATGTATTGCATTTGCACATATACCCCAATAGAGAACTCCAAAAAACCTATGCGCTAAGACATGGTGCACTTGAGCCATTTTTAGTTGAGTTACCAGGTTACGAAGGCAATTTTGCTGGTGTTTTTTATCTTCCTCGAACCCAATGGTATCAGCCTCTGATTATTAATTATCTGCCTTCGCAAATAAAAGAAGTGCTTGTTGAACATGTGGAATCGGACAAAAACAGCTTTTTCCTTCGACTAAGTGAAGGTCTAAAACCACAGTTGCTCGACTCCGAAAACAATCCTCATCCATACAGCGACGAAGCAGTAAAAGCTTATCTCACTTTTTTCCGTAACATTAAAGTTGAGCATTTTATTGATAATAAAAGTATAAGCGACTCTTTGTCGAAAAAAAATCCCATATACCAACTTCGCATTGTCGACTGGAACGACAGTGTCAATCAGCTTAATTTTTATGCTATCGTTCAGAAAGGATTAACGGATAAAAACTTTTGTTATGTATCGTTGTCCAATGGTTTAGTAGGTGTAATACCCTATTACCGTATCGATCCAGTAATTAGAACTATCGATTTTTTTACATCTATGGGTAAGTGATTTTTCAGATGTTATCGGGTACTTGTTTGTTTATAGTTGAATAGTACTATGTTGCATGATAATTTTTATTAACAGGTTTTAAAAAAAATAATTTTTTAAAAAAATCAAACAAATAAATTTTACCTTTGTAGTTCTTTAATTGATAAGCAAATGGCTGAATTATACGGAGAAATAGTACAGGTTATAGGTCCTGTAGTTGACGTAGTGTTTAATGTTAAAAGCACGGAATTACCTCGTATACACGATGCTCTTGAGATTGACCGCGGCGATGGGCGCATTCTGGTAATAGAATGTCAGCAGCACATTGGCGAGAATACCATCAGGACAATTGCTATGGATTCGACCGACGGATTATGCCGCGGGATGAAAGTGAGGGCTACAGGTAGTCCTATCAAAATGCCTGTTGGCGATCAGGTACGAGGTCGATTACTTAATGTAGTAGGGGATGTAATTGATGGTTTAAAGCCTTTGGATAAAAAAGGTGGATATCAAATTCATTCAGCACCTCCTAAGTTTGAACAGCTTAAAACCGAAACTGAAGTTTTGTTTACCGGGATTAAGGTTATAGACCTTCTCGAACCTTATGCCAAAGGTGGAAAGATAGGCTTGTTTGGTGGTGCAGGGGTTGGAAAAACTGTCATCATCATGGAGCTGATCAATAACATTGCAAAAAAGTATTCCGGGACTTCTGTTTTTGCTGGTGTGGGCGAACGCACCCGCGAGGGGAATGATCTTTTGCGCGAGATGATAGAATCGGGAGTTATCCGTTATGGCGAAGCGTTCAAAAAAAGCATGGAAGAAGGAGGATGGGATCTCTCGGTTGTAGATTACAACGAGTTAGGCAAATCGCAGGCCACATTGGTATTCGGGCAGATGAACGAACCTCCCGGAGCTCGTGCAACAGTTGCACTTTCGGGCCTTACTATTGCCGAATCGTTCCGCGATGGCGACGAAAAAACTGGCGGTCGTGACATTCTATTTTTCGTAGATAATATTTTCCGATTCACCCAAGCAGGTTCCGAAGTATCTGCCCTATTAGGGCGAATGCCCTCTGCAGTGGGTTATCAGCCTACCTTGGCTACAGAAATGGGTTTGATGCAAGAACGTATCACCTCTACCAAGCGAGGTTCAATCACGTCGGTACAGGCTATCTATGTGCCTGCTGACGACCTTACCGACCCAGCACCTGCAACAACCTTTGCTCACCTCGATGCCACTACAGTGCTCAGTCGTAAGATATCGGAGCTGGGTATTTATCCTGCAGTCGATCCGCTCGACTCAACCTCAAGAATTCTTACACCCGAAATAGTAGGTAAAGAGCATTACGAGACCGCTCAGCGGGTTAAATTTATCCTCCAGCGTTATAAAGAACTTCAGGATATTATTGCAATCCTTGGTATGGATGAACTTTCAGAAGAAGATAAGCTGGTAGTTCATCGTGCGCGTCGTGTGCAGCGATTCCTTTCTCAGCCCTTCTTTGTTGCCGAGCAGTTTACTGGACTTAAAGGGGTACTTGTTTCGATTGAGGACACTATCAAAGGATTTAATATGATTATCGATGGAGAGGTAGATAAGTATCCAGAAGCGGCATTCCACATGGTTGGTACTATTGAGGAGGCTATCGAAAAAGGTGAACGTTTATTGGCTGCAAGTAAATAAACTGGTTTATGATGCACCTCGAAATTATTTCGCCAGGTAAAAAAATCTTCTCAGGTAAAGTTAAAAGCGTTCTTGTACCTGGGAAAAAAGGAGCATTCGAAATTCTCAACAATCATGCTCCTATTATTTCAACCCTTTCTTCGGGCAAAGTAAAAGTTGTCTCTCACGATGATGAAAAAACTTTTATCGACATTGCAGGAGGGGTGGTTGAGGTAGTAAACAACAACATTACCATTCTGGTCAGTGTTTAACGATTGATACCTATTTTGCTATATAGCCCACGATAGCAACATCGTGGGCTTTTTTTTTAAATGCTTTCGTTTATAAACTTTTAATATATTTAGATTGTTAAATGTATAAAATGGCCTTTTATGAAAAAATATATATTTTTTGTAGTATTATTCATAGGATTGGTTGTAAATGCCCAGAAAGGAAGGATTGAGGGTACGATTAGAGATTTAAGTACAAACGAGCCAGTGCCTTTTGCATATGTTATAATTGCTGGAACAACTACAGGTACAACTGCCGATTTAGATGGTAAGTATATTATAACAAACCTCGATCCGGGTTTCTATCAAATACAAATAAGTTCGGTAGGGTATAAAACGCTGATAACAGAGGATGTCCAAGTAGTGAGTAATAAGACTACTAATATCGATTTTAGTATAGAACCCCAGCAGTATGCTTTAGAGCAGGTAGTAGTTAAAGCCGAACGATTTGTTAGAAAGGTCGAAACACCCGTTTCGGTACGTAGTATTGGTATTGCTGAGATTGAAAATAGTGCCGGAGCCAATCGGGATATAGCCCGAATTATTCAGAATTATCCTGGTGTTGCCTCTTTTCCTGGTGCCAATCGTAACGACATTATAATACGCGGTGGAGCATCGAACGAAAATCGATATTTTGTCGATGATATTGAAATTCCTAATATTAATCATTTTGCAACTCAGGGAGCATCGGGAGGAACAAACGGAATAATCAACTCCGACCTAATTCGTTCGGCCGAATTTTTAGCTGGTTCATTCCCAGCAAACAAATACAATGCTTTAAGTGCAGTTTTTGATTTCCGAATTATCGATGGAAATTCGGAAAAGAACCGATTTAGAACAGCTATTGGTGCTTCAGAATTTGCTTTAACAGCCGACGGCCCTATTGGCGAAAAGACAACTTATATTGCTACTGTTCGCCGATCGTATCTACAATTCTTGTTCAAGGCTCTTGGATTACCCTTTTTACCAACTTTTAATGATTATCAGTTTAAGATAAAGCACAAACTCGATAATAAAAATGAAATTACCCTTATTAGCATTGGAGCTCTCGACCAAATGCGCTTAGATACAAGCATTGAGAACCCTACCGAAGACCAGAAATACATCTTAAACTATCTTCCCGTATACAAACAATGGAGCTATGCAACAGGTGTGGCATACAAGCATTTTACCGATAATGGCAACTGGACCTTTGTAGCAAGTCGTAACATGCTTAATAATAGGCAATACAAGTATCAAAACAATATAGAGCTTGCTTCAAATCGTATTATCGATTATGTAAGCGAAGAACATGAAAATAAATTTCGGGCCGAACGACTCATTAGGAGTGGGGACTATCGTTTTTTGTTTGGTGCTTCGTTCGAGTATGCTAAATATACCAATGAAACCTTTCAAAAGTATTTTAGAACAGGGGTAATCGATACTTTCGAGTTTAACTCCAAGCTCGATTTTGTTAAATATGGGATGTTTGGACAGGTGAGTCGTAGTTTTTTTAACGAAAAGTTAACCTTCTCAGTGGGAATGCGTACCGATGCAGCTTCCTATAGCAGTAAGACATCCGATTTATCCCGACAACTTTCACCACGTATAGCCGTATCGTACATGTTTTCAGATAAGTGGAGTGTTAATGGTAGCGTTGCTCGTTATTATCAATTACCTGCTTATACCATTTTAGGTTACCGCGACAATCAAAATGTACTGGTAAATAAAAGCCGAATTACATACATTCGAAGCGATCATTATATTGTGGGCACCGCATTTCAGCCTAATAGGTCGACCCGTTTTACCTTCGAACTATTCAGGAAAGAATACACAAACTACCCATTTTCGTTAGTCGATTCCATTAGTTATGCTTTTAAGCCTATCGATTACGGGTTTGTTGGTAACGAGCCTACCAATTCTACATCCCGAGGTAGAGCCTATGGAATGGAATTCTTAGTTCAAAGCGCATTAACGCAAAATTCGAATATTGTGGTTGCTTATACGCTGGCAAAAAGCGAATTTATGGACAAAAATGGTCGATATCGCCCAACATCTTGGGATAATCGCCATATTCTAAATATAACTTTAAATAATAAATTTTCAAATTATTGGCGCACAGCTTTGAAATGGCGATTTGCAGGAGGTTTACCATATACTCCATACGATATCCAACGTTCGAGCCTAGTTTCTGCATGGGATATCCAAAACCGACCGTATTTCAATTATAACGAAATCAATTCCCGTCGTTTCAAGGCTTTTCACCAACTCGATGTTAGGGTAGAAAAATGGTTTGTTTATCAAAAAAGTACGCTTAGAATCTATTTAGATGTGCAAAATCTCTATAACTTTAAAGCTCAGTCGTTATCGAGACTCACTAATTTAGATCAGCAAGGAAATAAGCAATTCGATCCTAATGATCCATCGAGATATTTACTGCGCGAAATTCCTTCTGATGGGCAAGGCACTGTTCTACCAACTATTGGAATAATGCTTGATTTTTAATTTTGACAATATCAATTTACCCTAAAACGAGAAAAAAATGAGAATACAAAGAAGAAACAATATCATTTGTATCCTAAAGCAAAGAGCGGTTTTGTGTACAATTCTACTTCTCATTGGCGTTCGATTATTAGGACAACAATCGTTTCAGCAGTATTTGTTAAATCAAGCTGGGGAAGGTCAACAATTAAAGATAACAGTCGAAAAGGGAAAAGAGTATGGACATCCTGTAATTGCTATCTGGCTTACTACACCTGATGGAAAATATCTTCAAACATTGTATGTTTCGGAAACAGTGGGCAAGGGTGTATATCCACACGGGAAGGCTCATGAGGGTAAATGGTTACCCGGTGAAAAAAGAAATCCTGCTACTTTACCCTATTGGGCATATTCGCGAGGAGTTATTGCCCCCGATAGCCTATATTTGCCAACTTCCGACTATCCCATATTAGATGCATACACAGGAGCGACTCCTGCTGGAAGTTTTATAATACAAACTCGACTCGATACGGTTTTAACCGGCAAGGCGACTCTTTTATTTGAAATAAACAAACCTTTCGACTTTAATGATTTTTGGCACAATACCTTGTTTCCCGATAACCAAGCGTATAAAAGTTCTGGTCAACCCAGCGTGGTTTATGCAGTTACTATAGATATGAGCAACCCCGATAATCCCTATTTTCTTAATCCCATAGGACACGGTGATCCAGCCGGTAAAAGCGGCAAACTATATACCGATTTGAGTACGCTAACATCGGCACTTAAAATAATTTCTAAAATCAAAGTCGAAATTTTTTAGTGCGGCTTTTAGCTAGAGTATATAAGTTACTTTTTGCTCATCCAAATAACATTTTTTTGGAATTATCGCAATACTTCTAGTCGGCTGGCATCGAGACGCAAAAAGATAAAGAGTAATAAGGTAAATGCCCATAACGATGAACCACCATAGCTGAAGAATGGAAGCGGAATACCTATTACTGGAAGAAGCCCAATGGTCATCCCTATGTTAATGGCCATATGCATAAAAAGGATAGCAGCTACACCGTATCCATAAATTCGGCTGAAGGCAGAGCGTTGTAATTCGCTTAAATGTAGAATTCTTAGAAGAAGAATAACAAAAAGCCCTAATACTATCAAAGAACCAACAAATCCCCATTCTTCGCCTACGGTGCAGAAAATAAAGTCGGTACTTTGTTCGGGGACGAAATTAAATTTTGTTTGTGTACCTTGCAGGAATCCTTTACCGAAAAGTCCTCCCGAACCAATTGCTATCTTACTTTGAGCCACATTGTATTCTGCTCCTTTAGGGTCCGATTCTTTACCTAATAGAATGTTTATTCGTTGTTGTTGGTGAGTTTGTAAAAAATTATCGAAAAGATAATCAACAGAATAGGTAAACCCTATTGCCAAAAAAGTAAACAAGACAATCCAGAATAAGTAGGGTATTTTTTTAAATGCCAAATTGATAAGGGTAATAATGCCTAAAGTGATCGTTGAAATGAGCAGAAAAAGGTAAGAATTGTTTGGCAAGTGTAATATATGAGTCGCAATTAGTTTGGTTAAAAAGTAGCCAATAATTAAACCTACTATGCCTATAATTACCTCAGCAATTCGAAGTCTAAGAATAAAAAGTGCAGCGAATGCAAGTAATAGAATTATAATAAGTACTGTTAAGGGCGAAGCTATAAGGGCAATTAAGGATAGAAATATCAAAAGAAATCCGAACAATAGGATGATACCTGGGAAACCTTCACGATAGAAAGCAAGTGTGAAAGCTGCAAAAACAACTACCGAACCCACATCGGGTTGGAGTACAATAAGAGCTGCAGGAACAAACATTATTATACCAGCAATGACCCAGGTTTTTATTTTATCGGGACGGACATTGTATGAACTAAGGTATTTGGCCAATGCAAGGCAAGTAGCTACTTTAGCAAACTCGGTAGGTTGAAGGCGTAGTTGACCAATTTCGAACCATGCACGAGCACCGTTCACTTCTTTACCAAAAACAAGGACTAATAGTAAGCTTATAAGCGATAAGGCGTATATTACATAAGCAAAAAAAGAGTAAGCACGGGTATCGATAGAGAGTGTGACTAGGGCAATAATTAGCGCTGCACCAATCCATAGCAACTGTTTTCCATATCTCATATTCCAATCGAATATGCTACGGTGTTCTTCGGAGTAAACGGCAGCATATATATTTAACCAACCCATCAATACCATAATCAGATAGATAATTATGGTAAACCAGTCGACTCGTGCCCAAATATTCACATTTCTGCGCATGGTATTAATTTTTGGGATAGATAATTGTTTTTGTACGCAAGTATTCTTCGTACCAGGGTCGGGTAATGGTATCAGTAAGGTATTTCTCAATCATCAAACTGGCAATTGGTACAGCTATAGTGGCACCAAATCCTCCATTTTCGATATAAACTGCAATGGCAATTTTGGGATTATTACGCGGAGCAAAAGCGATAAAAATAGAATGGTCGTCTCCATGAGGGTTTTGGGCAGTACCGGTTTTGCCACATATATCTAAACCTTTTACAGAGCCATTAAGTGCAGTACCACCACCCGGGCCATTTACTGCCCGATACATCCCTTCTACAATTATTTCGAAATATGAGCTATCAAAGGCAGTAAATTGTTTCTGTTTAAAACGATTGTCGATGGAATCGTATCCATTTATCAACTTAACTGAATGAGGAATGTAGTAATACCCCCGGTTCGCAATTGTTGCTGCCATATTAGCTAGTTGTAAGGGAGTTATTCCAATTTCACCTTGACCAATGGATAGCGAAATAATAGTAATAGAGTTCCACGATTTACGGTAAATACGGTTGTAATAATCTAGACTCGGAATATTGCCTCCCAATTCATGTGGCAGGTCGGTTTGGATTTTTTTTCCTAAGCCAAAACTCATAACCAATTCTCGCCAGTGCTGATAAGCCGAAAATCGATCATTTTCTTTAGGATTGTCGATAATACGTCTAAATACATTGCAGTAATATGCATTACATGAATACTGAATACTTCCTATCAGATCGAGCGGGGTAGGGTGAAGATGGCAACCTACGTGAACAGGTCCAGCAGTATAGCCCATTGCGCAACCAAAAGTGCTTTGAGGTGAAATGGCACCCGTTTGTAAACCTACTAGGGCGTTGAGTAACTTAAAGGTTGAGCCTGGAGGATTTTTCGATTGTAACGCCCTGTTGAAAAGGGGGTTAGAGGGGTCATCTCGAAGTTTGACGAAATTTGAAGCTCTACCTCTACCTATCAACATTTGAGGATCGTATGAGGGATTGGAGGTCAGAACCAGAATCTCACCGGTTGATGGCTCAATGGCTACAATACCACCACGAAAGTTTTTTATCAGTTTCTCTCCGTATGCTTGGAGGTCGGCGTCGATGGTTGAGGTAATATTTTTCCCCTGGATAGCAGGTTTGTCGAATCGACCATTTGCCAATGAGCCTTTGATGCGATTATGAACATCAACAAGGTATATCTTTACCCCTTTTACTCCTCGCAATTCCTTTTCGTATGCTTTTTCGAGCCCACTCATACCAATGTAATCGCCCATCTGATAATAAGGGTCGTTTTTAATATGGGATGAATCGACTTCGCCTACATAACCAAGAAAGTGTGCTGCGATTTTTCTTTCGTAATGTCGTAAAGTTCTTGGTTGTACGTAGAACCCCGGAAATTTGTATAGCTGCTCCTGAAATGCGGCATAGACACTATCGGGTATTTGGTATAAAAAGGGAGAGGATTTGTATCTGGAGTAGTTTCGAGCTTTACGAATAGTTAGTCGAACATAATCTGGCGTTATACCCAGTATCGAACAAAAAGTTGAGGTATCAAAAGGCCGAAGTTCCTGCG
Source organism: Bacteroidales bacterium (assembly GCA_026416115.1). Taxonomy (GTDB): domain Bacteria; phylum Bacteroidota; class Bacteroidia; order Bacteroidales; family DTGW01; genus JAKPGM01. Next base: position 44,958 of record JAOAFU010000080.1, read on the forward strand.
GGTTAACCATTAAATCGTAGGCAGCCTGATTACTTACGATAAGCTTACCATGCCTGTCGTAAATTAGCCCACGAGCTGGATATAATGTTACATAGCGTTGCGAGTTATTTTCAGCAGAAAATTTGTACGATGTGTCGATTATCTGCATAAAAAACAACCTGATGAGGTAAACAAAAACCACCAGAACAAATATTCCGGAAATAATGTAGTACCGGTTTGCATACTGATTGTTCATGGATAGCTTCTGTTATTATTTTTAGAACCTCACTTTCTAAAAAAGAAAAACTGACTTAGCACGATTAACAAACTTGTAAAAAGCGTACTTAAAATAGCTCTAAAGAAGGTGTGAAAAAAATCTGACCATCGAAACATTTCAATAAAAAAAAGCACAAAGTGGTGAACAAAAACCATAACCAGAGTATAACCCACAAACCATCTTAGACCGTAATATTGAAGAGTTGGTAATGAATCAATCTCGTAATCTTCGCGAGGTGAAATCCATTTTAAAACAACAGGACGAACAAAAGCCATACAAGTGGTGGCTGCTGCATGCATACCAAGGGTATTGGAGAACAAATCGATAGTTAAACCCATGAAAAATGCTGCCAGAAGCATTGCCGTTCGAGGAATGTCAAATGGTAGAAGCAAAATAAAAATTACATAAAAATATGCGTTGATAAAATTGCTAAACTGTATATTATTAAAAATAAAAATCTGCAAGAGAACTAATAATACGAATCTTAATATGTAAGAAGGAATCCTATTCATTGGTTACGGAATTTTCGAGTGTCGTACGCTCGTTTAATGAATTATCGGTTATGAGATAAACATAATATAGATTTTTAAAATCGGTCGTTAAACGCACATTAATACTGTAAAAAGTACCCATCGAAACAGAAAAGTCCTCGACAACACCAATCATAATACCCTCGGGAAAAATGTTTGAGTAGCCACTTGTAATGATTGTATCGCCCTTAGCTACCGGCACATGTAAGGGTATATCGTTTAATACCCCAATTCGGTAGTTATTGCCCGACCATTCAAATGAACCAAAGTAATTGTTTTTCTTGAATTTAGCACTTACCCTAAATTTTTTGTTGAGCACGGGCATGACTACTGAAAAATGTTTACTAACTGCTATTACTACTCCCACAATACCTTGATCGCAAATAACAGCCATGTTGGGTTGTACACCTTCTTCTGTGCCTTTGTCGAGGGTAAGATAGTTGTATGGAAGGTGTACTGAACTATTAATTACTTTTGCAACAAGAAAACGAAGATTTGTACTATCGATATTTCTCTGTTCCGATTGCTTATTAAAGGCCTTCTTGTAAAAAGCCAATTCGTTTCTTAGGCTTTCGTTTTCAGCAACTAAGCGTTCGTTTACGGTTTTAAGTTTAAGATATTGCTTTATGCGTTCTTTTTTGAGCGATACACTTGCATGCCATTTTTGAGCGAAATTCAGATACGAAAGTTGATGGTAATAATTGTATCTTATAACAAGAGATATTGCAATAGTTTCGAGCAGAAGAAACAATAGGAGAAATTGATACTTTATTAAAAATTGAAGTATATTTCTCATAATTGTTTCTTACGTATTTTTCATTTAACGCATGAGGAATGTAAATCGGTCGATATTTTTTAGCGCAATACCTGTACCACGGGCTACTGCATGAAGTGGGTCATCGGCTACATGAAATGGGATTTGTATTTTATCGGTAAGCCTTTTGTCGAGCCCTCTTAATAATGCTCCTCCACCGGTGAGAAAGATTCCTTTTTGAACAATATCGGCATATAATTCGGGAGGGGTTTGTTCGAGAACTGCAACAATAGCCGATTCTATTTTTGAGATCGATTTATCGAGGCAGTGTGCTATTTCCTGATAGGAAATGGGAATTTCAATAGGCATGGCAGTCATCAAGTTAGGGCCTCGAACTATATAATCGGCAGGTGGGTTATCTAGGTCGGGTAAGGCCGAACCTACTTTAATTTTGATTTCCTCTGCTGTACGCTCTCCAATCTTGATATTGTGTTGATGACGCATGTACGATTGAATGTCGGCAGTAAAACCATCGCCAGCAACCCGAATACTTTGATTGCAAACAATCCCACCTAGCGCTATAACAGCTATCTCGGTTGTTCCACCTCCTATATCAACCACCATACTACCTTCTGGAGCTTCAACATCTAAACCTATACCCAGGGCAGCTGCCATTGGTTCGTAAATCATATATACTTCCCGACCGTTGGCATGTTCGGCCGAGTCGCGAACAGCTCTGATTTCTACATCGGTACTCCCCGATGGGATACTTACGATCATTTTCAAAGCAGGATTGAAAAGCTGATTTTTCTTATTCACCAGCTTAATCATCCCTCTAATCATTTGTTCGGCTGCATTAAAATCGGCAATCACTCCATCTTTCAATGGCCGAATGGTTTTTATGTTTTCATGGGTTTTTCCATGCATCTGCTGCGCTGCATGGCCAATTGCTATCAATTTACCCGTTTTGGTGTCTATGGCTACTATCGAAGGTTCGTCAACAACTATCTTGTCGTTGTGTATGATAATGGTATTGGCCGTACCCAAATCCATTGCTATTTCCTGTGTCAGGAACGAAAATAAGCCCATAATAGAATTGCTTTAAAATAAAAATGTTTATTTCTCGGTTGCTAAATTATAAAATTGTCAATTCATTCCTGCATAAATATAATTTTTTTTTGAACCTTTTAAATGGATTTTTATGCTATCTAACAAAATATAAAAATCATCCTAAATTACCTTGTGAATTATCGAATTATCAGTGATGCCGAAACGTCTATAAATTTCTGTAAACCATCTCTTTTTCTCGGAGTTTTTCGATTAAGATGGACAAAATAAAATTTATTCTTCGGAATCATCAAAAAAAACGCAAGGATATTGGTATTAAAATGAATTAAGCATTTATTGCTTAAAATTGGAATATATTTGCAATATTTTTAATTCGTAAGTAGATGGAAGTTTTTTATACCATAAATTCGTTGCGATATTATCTCGATCAAGTTGATAAAAAGGTTGGTTTTGTCCCTACTATGGGTGCGTTGCACGAAGGACATCTGTCGCTTGTGCGGTATTGTAAAGCCAACAATGATGTTACGGTGGTTAGCATCTTTGTTAATCCTACGCAATTTAACGACAAGGAAGATCTTGCTAATTATCCCCGAACATTAGAGAAAGATCTTCAAATGTTGCAAAAAGAAGGGGTTGATGTGGTATTTTGCCCTTCGGTAGATGAAATGTACCCCGAGCCCGATACACGAACATTCGATTTAGGCGGATTAGATAAAATGATGGAAGGAGCTTTCCGACCGGGGCATTTTAACGGCGTAGTACAAATTGTTACTAAACTTTTCGAGGTAGTACGACCTCAAACGGCTTACTTTGGCGAAAAAGATTTTCAACAACTCACCATAATCCGCTATGTGGTAAATCAGTTGCAGATTCCGGTTCAGATTGTGTCTTGTCCAATTGTACGCGAACCCGACGGATTGGCTATGAGTTCCCGTAATCTGCTATTGGGCGAAAATGAGCGAAAAGCTGCACCACTAATTTCGCAAGTTTTGTTTAAAGCTAAAAACCTAAAGGGTAATTACTCTGTCGAAGAATTGAAAAATTGGGTTATCAACCAAATTAATTCCAACCCATATCTAAAAGTGGAATATTTCGAAATTGTCGACGATGTTAGCTTACGTCCTGTTTCGAGATGGGACGAACCTGTTGCTAAGGTAGGATGTATTGCTGTTAGGGCAGGAAAAATAAGGTTAATTGATAACGTAAGGTTTTAAGCTTACCGTTGAAAACTTTTATAACATTACTTTATTGCTGCGCGAGACGGAAAGCAAGCCACTAAGTGATACCGAAGCTCTATGGTAAATTTATATATACTCTTCGCCAAAATTTAGTTTTACATCATTCACATACTGTCTTATCATCTGTTCATTTTTAAGGCTACAGATGAGCAAAACATTGGAAGTATCGACTACAATATAATCGTCGAGTCCTTCAACTACTACACATTTGTCATTATCCGACCGGATGATATTTCGAGAGGAATTGTAAGTAAGAATTTTACGATGGCTAAGATGATTTCCATTCTCGTCTTTCTGCAGGTGCTCAAATATTGAACCCCAAGTTCCAAGATCGGACCAGCCAAAGTCTCCGCAGCGTACAAAAACATTATCGGCCATTTCCATTATTCCATAGTCGATCGAAATATTTTTGCAGCGGGGATAAATTTCATTAATATAATTAGCTTCGTTAATAGTATTGAGCAGACTCTTACCTTCGGTGAACAGATTGAAAATGTCGGGCAGATATTTCTGAAAAGCTCGTGAAATACTCTCGAGCGACCAGAAAAATAGTCCCGAATTCCAGAAAAACTCACCACTTTCGACAAATACCTTTGCCATTTCGTAGTCGGGTTTTTCGGTAAATGTTTTCACTTTTTTCAAGTTTGGGTTTGCTGCAAGGAAAGATTTCACCTCATCGGTTTTACTGTTTTTCTCAGTATCGATTTGGATGTAACCATAGCCAGTCTCCGGTCGGTTTGGGCGGATACCAACGGTAAACAGCCCATCAATTTTTGTTGTTGCTTCGAGGATTTCTTTAGCAATATTTAAAAAGGTATCCTCATCAACAATACGATGGTCGGAAGGTGCTACGACCATTGAAGCAGCCGAGTTCTGAAGAGCAATTTTAGATACGGCATATGCTATGCATGGTGCAGTGTTACGTCGAAACGGCTCGAGTAGGATGTTAGAAGGCAAGAGCTCGGGCAATTGTTCGCGTACAATGCTTTCATATCTTGCATTCGTCACCACTAGTATGTTGTCGGTAGGAATTATTTTCGAAAAGCGATCGAAAGTCTGTTGTAATAATGTGCGTCCGGTATTGAGGATGTCGAGAAATTGTTTTGGATGCGATTCTCTGCTAAAAGGCCAGAAACGACTTCCAACTCCTCCGGCCATTATTACACAATAGTAGTTTTTGTTCATAATAATTTACTATTCGGTTGATGCAAAAGTTCAATTTTAGCATAAAAGTTTCGAAGGGCGAAGTTAGAAAATATTTGTACAAATTGGAAACGTCATATTTTTTTCGTGTTCTTAGAAAGTAGTGATCAAAGATGATATTTGTTTATGGTTTTATCAATCCCTGCGAAATGGCAAAAATAGTTAATCCAGATACAGTTTTTATACCTGTTTTTTGGGTAATATTTTTTCGATGGGTTATAACCGTATTTACGCTAATATTGAGTATATCAGCTATTTCCTTATTCGATAGACCCGAAGCAAGATGTTGAAGAACTTCTGTTTCGCGGTCACTAAGTACCGACGTAGGCTCGTATGAGAGTGCACTTTCTGCCTTCTCATGCAATTTTTTTAGTTTGTTTACGATATTTTCCGAATTGTCGTATAAAAGTATTGTATCGTGGAACAGACCGCTTATTTGAGAGTCGAAATATATCGATTGTATAGCTATCCATGTAACCCCCGGGCATCGCTCTTTGATGTCGGAAAAAAGCCTTACTCTGTTTATTATAAGCAGTGGGCTTATAATTGCAAGTGAAAATTTTTTTCTCAAATGATATTCGGCAATTTCTTCCAACTCATTAAAATAAAAAGCCTCGTATCGAAGCTGGGATTTAATAAGCATAGATCTCAATCCTTCACGCAATATCTCTGAAGGTTCGGCTATTGCTATAATTAATGGTTTATTGGCTTTTTCCTTTAACATGTTTTTCCATTTGCGCTACCAGGGGAACCAGAACATGATCCTCGATTTTTGAGTGAATGGTTAGATCCGATTCTAATTCAAAAAGATGAGTAAGTAATCTGCGACGTGAGGATTGGTCGTCTTTTGCTGGCAAATATTTTATAAGCAGATTTTTTAAATCCGAAAGTTTTTCTTCAATATTGTCGTGGTGTTCGCGATACTCTTCAACAGAATATCCGTTGTCGGCATAAGCAGCGTTTTTTTCGTGTAAAGCCTTGTAAAGACGAGTAACGTAAGGAAATACGATTTCGTTTTCATATTTGAGATGCTCTACCACTTCGGCAAAGTACTCGTTGAAAAATTTTTCGACCAACACAATTTCTTCCTGATTTGAACTACTTTTCATTTCTCGAATGAGCGCGAGAATTTGAGGATATTTTTCATCGGTAAAATATTGATGGTCGTTTTTTAAATATTGTAAAATCACCGGAATGTCTTCAAAAACCAAATTATTGGTAAATTCTTTAGAGGTACCACTGAATAAGCTTGCTAACGAGATAAACAAATCTACATTAATGCCATTTTCGGTACAGAGTTTTACTACAGTTTTTTCTTTTAAAGGAAAAGCTATGCCAAAATGTTCGAGCATTAAAGCAAGGTAGGGATTTTCGAGCACTAAATCGGCGACTTTAGTGTCGGGCGAAATTTGAATATCACAGAAATGAAACATAAGCCACTTTTTTGTGAATAAAATAACAACACATTTTAAAAAATGTTTTTAATCATTTGCCACATAGTTTATCTAACAATGCTGATGACAATTTTTGTTAGTCATTTTTTCAAACAATTTGCCACGATGAAGCATATTGTTAAATTAATTTTTTCAAATAGTAAAAAATTATCTATTTTTGTTTAATAATCAGAAACTTAATTTATAGCATAATTTGCTGGTATTTCCGTTTGTTAGATGAACAAAATACTCACAACTAAAGCATTTTTATGGAAAAAAGAAAAGTAACGGTAAAACATTATCTTAACTATCGCGCAAAGGAAAGAACCTTTCAACGCGATAAATTTTTTCCATTATACATTCAAATCATAGTTAATGGGAAGAAAGCCCAGATTAAAAGTCGTATACAGGAATATCTTAAAATTTATCGAAGCGACATTGAAAGATTAACACAAAACAATGCAGAATATTACAATCTTATCCTCGAAGGTTATTTTTCCGAACGTTTGCTCGATGCAATAGAAAAAAAACAAATATTCCCTTTATATCAGCTTTTGAACGATGAGATTGCTGTTCTTAAACGTATTATCATCAGCATGCGTCCTTTCGACAATAAAGATTTTACATTATTTAACTTTGGATGGGAATATCAAATACATACAACCGAAATTACCAAAATCTTCGACAATAGTATAAAAGAGCAGTTCAAGAAAGAATTGCATCAGCTTTTTCTGCGCACTATCGATCAGGACGATAATCGCCAAATTTTCAAAATTGTAAACTTTTTCATTAATTATCTAAACTGGGGCAACTCGTTTAGCAGCATCTACGAGGCAGCTTCCGAAATCATGGCCGAGGAGATAAGGCTACTCGAAAATCTCATATCAAAGGAACTTTATACTTCAATAAAGGCCTATCTTGCTTATCTTGGCAAGGTAAATATTGTAAATCGACTCTTCGAACGGCGTCAGGAGGGGCGAATAACGACACTTTCCTATCTCGATTGGCAAACAGAAGTTAAAGATCAGGTGTATAAGGAATTTATTAGTTTAGTTGGGGAGCAAAAAGCTTTGGAGTATATACTGAGTCTTGATAGCATTTTACAACGCACAATAAAATCAGGCGTCACCACTTCCTAATTTTCTTCTTTTTTCGAATTGAGGGGAAAAAACTAACTTTGCACCAATTTTGTAGAAAAATGGGATGGGAATTATTTTTATACAACTCACTCAGCCGAAAAAAGGAGAAGTTTGAGCCAATTAATCCTCCACACGTTGGAATGTACGTATGTGGCCCTACAGTTTACGGCGATCCTCATTTAGGTCATGCGCGGCCAGCAATTACCTTCGATGTACTTTTTAGGTTATTACAGCATTTGGGCTATAAAGTACGCTATGTTCGAAATATCACCGATGTTGGACATTTAGAGAATGATGCCGATGAGGGTGAGGATAAAATCGAAAAAAAAGCTCGGATTGAGCAACTCGAACCGATGGAGGTTGTTCAATTTTATACTAACCGTTATCGTAAGTTTATGGAGGCCATGAATGTACTGCCTCCTAATATCGAACCTCAAGCTTCTGGCCATATTATCGAGCAGCAGCAATTGATTGACAGAATTCTTACGAACGGCTTTGCATATGAAAATGAGGGCTCAATATATTTTGATGTTGTAAAATACCACCAGCAACATCACTATGGCAAACTTTCGGGACGTGTCCTCGAAGAGCTTCAAAATCAAACACGTAGGCTCGAAGGACAGGAATACAAAAGAAATCCTGTTGACTTTGCCCTATGGAAAAAGGCTACTCCAACTCATATCATGCGCTGGCCTTCGAAATGGGGCGAAGGATACCCTGGTTGGCATCTCGAATGCTCGGCTATGAGTTATAAGTACTTGGGAGAAAAGTTTGATATCCATGGGGGAGGCATGGACCTTATTTTCCCTCACCACGAGTGCGAAATTGCTCAAACTGTTGCTGCATTTGGACATGAGTCGGTAAAGTATTGGGTTCACAACAACCTTATTACTATCAATGGACAAAAAATGGGTAAGTCGTTGGGTAATTTTATTACCCTCGAGGAACTTTTTACTGGTAATCATCACTTACTCGAGCAGGCGTATAGTCCAATGACTATTCGGTTTTTTATTTTGACGGCTCACTACCGCAGTACGCTCGATTTCTCTAATCCAGCGCTTCAATCAGCCGCAAAAGCATTAAAACGTCTATTTAATGCAAAAAAACTTCTTGCAAATCTTCCAGTATCGACCAAAACTACTTTCGATCTTGAAGAATGGAAAACTAAGTGCTTCGAAGCAATTTGCGATGACCTAAATACAGCTTTGCTCATATCTCATCTGATGGACCTTTCTCATTTTATTCATGCCGTTTACGATGGAAAGGCTACCATTACCGATAACGATAAAAAGGATGCTTCAAAATATTTTATGCTTTTTGTCGAGAATATTCTCGGACTCAAAGAAGAAGCACATACCGACAATCATACTTTGGAGATCGTCGGAAAATTGGTTGAAATGATTCAGCAAATACGTTTGCAAGCTAAAGCTAATAAGGATTATGAAACATCCGATCGTATACGACAGCAGCTTAGTGAAATAGGGATCGAGGTTCGTGATCGTAAAGACGGATATGAGTGGTCGATTAAAGAATAATGAAAAATAGTGGACAATATTCGCTTTAAGCCAATTTTAAAAGGTAGAGTGAATGGTAAGTTCATATATTAAACAAAAGATTTAATGTAGTACAATCTTGTAACTAATGTCATTATTGAACCCTACTCATCCTGCAAATGTTTTTCGTTTTTGTCCACGTTGTGGTACCCGATCATTGGGTTATGATAACGAAAAACGCTTTAATTGCTCTTCGTGTAATTTTGTATATTACCTCAATGCAGCTACAGCAGTGGCTGTTATCGTAAGATTACCCGATGGACAAATTATTCTCACCCAACGTCGCTTCGAACCTGCAGCAGGTAAATATGACCTACCCGGCGGATTTGTCGACATGGGCGAACGTGCCGAGATAGCTGCTATACGCGAGGTTAAGGAAGAAATTAACATCGATCTTCGTGTCGAAAAGCTCGAATTTTTAGCCTCTTTCCCAAATACTTACGAGTATAAAGGCATATGTTATTATACCTGCGACATTGCTTTTGTTGCCCATTACGACGGGCCTGCTATCTTTGAGGCAAATGACGATGTTCAGAAGGTAATGATAGTTCAACCCTCGCAAATAGATTTTGACATAATTTCTTTTGATTCAATTCGCAACATTCTTCGATTGTATATCGAAAAGATCGGATAGAATTGTTTGTATATTTTAAAGGGGGATAGCATTTGTTTGGTTACAAAAAAAATATTACATTTGCGCCGCTAAAACAACATGGTGGATGTAGCTCAGTTGGTTAGAGTACCGGATTGTGGTTCCGAGGGTCGTGGGTTCGAGTCCCATCTTCCACCCAAAAGCAGGCTGTAATTCAACAGCCTGCTTTTGTTTTATAGAACGAGGTTTTGTCTAAACCTTTCAAGCTATACGTTCCCAGAACCTAAAAGCTTATTTTTTGTATACTTCGTTCAAATCTATCTATTTACCATAAGGTTTTCTTAGTCAACTGCACTCAATTTCGATTGAAAAAACCATTCATTGCGAACGTCATTAGATATTTCCCCTTTTGACAATTTTGGGGTTAATTATCCTGTCGACCTTCTAATCTAAAATGTATGTTTTTCCGTACAGAAGTTGGGGTAGGAGGGAGTTTTTACTTCCTTTCCACCATAAGTTAGCCCCTACAGGGAAAATATTTATTAGCTCCCTATTCGAGTTTTGTTTCTAAGAAATCTTCGAGGATTAATTCAGATAATTCCAAAATTGACCCTGAAAACAAAGAATGAATAATTTCATTTTATCTTGTTTGGTGTGTGAATAATCCAAACGTTATTGTTTTCTATTATAATCTTCTTGCAAAAAGAGAAACCTAGTTATTAATAGCATACATTATTTTCTAGTCAATATATCAAAATATTAATACGTATTTTTTCAAATAGCCGAGATTAATAATTTTTTCTGTTAAAAATTATGGGTTATTATCTTTTTGAAAACAAGCTTTTTCCAATGGTATTTTAGAGTAATTTTATTAGTTGATTCTATCTAATAAGAATTATGGATGGAAAAATCAAAGCAACTTTTTTAAAAAAATTCTATCAAAAGAATACAAGGTATTTAATATACAATTATATTAGTGAAAATATTACTAAAATCCTAAATCCTTATTATGGCATGAGAAAGAGAATTCTAAGTTTAATGACTTTTTTGCTGCTAAGTGGGCTATTTGTAGAGGCTCAGGATGTGGCTAACCTATGGAAAAATAATTTTATCCTCGAGAGCGAGATGATTTACCCGCGTGTTACCCTATACGACGATATTGCCATACGTCAGAACCCAATGAGCGATAGCTGGTCTTCGCACGACGATGGTTCTGTTTCGCTCTCATCGATGGGGGCAATGTTGGGCACCCGTTGGAAATTTTCGAACACGACATCAAATTTTAGTTTTTCTTTTGGAGTTCGTTTTCGGGTCTTTTTTAACGAAATAACCGGAAAGTCTACTCGTAATGCCGATTATTATTATTTACGCTATTATTCCAACAACGACGTAACTAAATTTGCCCGGACAAAACTAATAGATGAAGGGTTGTGGCTTCTGTCTATCCCTGTCGAAATGCACTATGTATTCTGGAAACACGAATTTTTTGATGTTTTTACCACTTTGGGTTTCGAAGGGGGATACATTATGAATCGTTATCTGGACATAACTTTTCGCGATCAGTCAATGGATATATACAAGAACGAAGTTACCCTATTACTTAAGCATCCAACAAATAGTTTATTTGGCTCGGCATATGGAACTATGGGGATTCAAATTGGAAATTCACGAAATATAGTATTTGAATTATGCCCAGTAGGATTGTTTTTTAGTTCTAAATATTTTTATTTGAGCACTTCTTCACAATATTCCTCAGTTCGATTTTCAATTCATTTACCCATTTCAAAAACTCAGCAACCATGAAAACCAAGATATTTGCTATAGTTTTATTTATTATTGGTTTGGTTTCTTGTTCCGAAACCGACGATTATAATCTGACAACCTCTATTTTTATCGAAGATCCTGAATGGCCCGGATTACCACAGTATTCCGAATGGGGTTACAATACTTTTGGCGCCTATATTGATAGAGTTGCTTTTACTTCTACAGATTACCAGATTCCGGGAAAAGTAATAATAAAGAATGATTCTCTTATGCTGGTTTTGAAAGGAAATTATAAGAATTCCGAGGCTACAATGATTTTCAAGATGGTGGGCTATAGCTTTAACTCGTACTCCGAGCTTATAGCTTTGAACGGTGATACTATCGACTTTAAACGCGACTCATCCAAAATAGTATTTAATAACAATGAAATGGAAGTTATCGAGGGAAGAGTGATTTTTAAAAAAGTTCAGAGGTTATTTGTCGATGAACAAGAAGCTAAATGTATCGTTTCAGGCACATTTCAATTTAAGTACTATTTGGGGGTAGAACCTATAGCCGTCTCACAGGGAAGATTTGATCTGGGTATTGGGTATGATAATTTTTTTAATCTTAATGGAAAATAAAGCATTATGCTTGCATGAAGGCAATATCGATACTTCTTTGCAAGCTTTATAAATAATTAATATTTAAATACTTCATGAAGCACCGACAGGCTTTTTATAGAGGCAAATTCGTGAAGATGTATTTGCAAATAATCGATTATTTTATTAATTAAAAAGGTCCGTTCGTTTGAGTTAAGCTGAACATTCCCCATATTCGAAAAGTCGCTTCGAAGCAAATGGAAGAACTTTAAGGATAAGGATTCGTCCATATCGTCGATCCGAACATGACTTGCCGGCAAAAACCGAGCTGCACTTATGCTGAAAATTTTGTTCTCGTCGGAGAAGTTTTGGGTGGGAGAAATACCTTCATATTTCAATAACTGGATGAGGAAAATCAGATGAAAGTTGTGATAATCTCTCTCTGTTTTATCGTATAGAATCATGGCATTATGTACGAACGAAAAAAGTTCGGGATTAAAATGTTCGGTCTGTACTAAACGATAAAGCACTTCGGCAAGGAAAAAAGTTACAGCCGATTTAATCGGGTTGGTATGTATAGTTTCGTAAATGGGATTAAGGTTGGCTTCCTTAATTTTTTGCAAAGAGACGTTTGGGCGAAAGTATGCTTCAATATCCAATAAGCTAAGGGGAAAAAAAAGATTAGGGCGGAAGGCCGATTTTTTCGAACGAGCACCTTTAATAATAAAGGCTTGTCGTCCAAATTGTTCTGTAATCAAGTGGACGATCAGGCTAGTGTCGCCATAGCGTATGGAATGTAATACAATGGCGCGTGACTTGTACAGCATGATTCAGTTGAAATAGCAGACTATTGTTTACGAGTTGCCAGAATAACCTTAATTTTTAATTTGTTACCTAAATCAATCACATCTACCACAGGTTGAAGTGTAATCTCGTTGTCGGCACGCAGGATAACAGTGGTTTCCTGGGCTTTTCGCATGGCCATTTTGAGTCGGAATTCCAACTTATCGGGAGAAATTTGTTCGTCGTTGAGGTAATACTTCAGGTCTTTAGTAATGGTAAGATTAATGGTTTGTTTTGAAACAGTTTGTTCGGAATGCTCGGCTTTAGGAAGAAGCAATTTAATGACCGATGGGTTTACCATGGTTGATACAATAAGAAAAAAAAGCAGCAGAAAGAACATGATGTCGTTGAGCGAGGCAACGTACACTTCGGATGTTCGGGATTTTCTGCGTTGTATCTTCATAGCTAGCAGTTGAGGCAATTTTTATAATCTTTCAGCGCAATCAGTACCCTATTAACCTGAATTTCCATTCGGTTTACAATATCGTCGATTTGGGTATTAAGATAGTAAAAACCCGCATAGGCCAGTATTCCGATGGTTAATCCTACTGCCGAGCTAACCATTTTCTGATAAAGACCACTTGCAATTATGCCAATACTGATGTTGTCGGCCAGTGAAATGTTGTAAAAAATTTTAATTACACCAAAAATGGTTCCTAAAAAACCAAACATAGGAGCAATAGTTGCAATGGATCCAATATAACCAAGGTTTTTTTCCATTTGAACGACTTCGGCTTTAGCATGGTCGGCCATTATTTGTTCAATATCAGCAATGGGTCGATTGGGATTTTCGAGTCCTTTTGCAAGGATTCGTCCTACGGGATGATGATAATTTTTGGCCAGCTGTTGCACTTTCTGGAAATTTCCTGCATGAATAGCCTTGCAAATTTCGTCTATTATCGAGACATCGATCCGACGATAAGAACGATAGAGGGTGAATCGCTCTATAATGAAGTAAATAGCCACAATCGACAGGAGAAAAAGAGGAATAAGAATCCATCCTCCTTTCAGCAGGATATCCAAAGCCGATTCGGTTTTGGTAATTTGAACTGTAGTAGCCTGAAGTAGTAACATAATCAGGGATTATTAGTTAGTATTTCGTTCCAAACCAAAGCTCCTGCCCCCATAACAGCCGCATTCACTTCGGTCATTTCCGACAGCAAGATTTGAATTTTATTTCGATATACGGGCAATAGGCTTTCTTCGAAATATTTACGAGTAGGATTCAAAATCAGCTCGCCGGCCTTTGCTAATCCACCAAAAAGAAAAATGGCTTCGGGACTGGTAAAGGCGACAGCGTCGGCCAATTTTTGACCAAGAATTTTAGCTGTAAAATCGAAGGCTTTTAAAGCAATTGTATCGCCTTGCTGAGCATTTTTAGCAATGATTTCGGCCGTTAACTCATTGAAAGTAATATTGCGTAGAGGACTATCGTCCATAGAACTGGCAAGTAATTCGAAAACTGTACGTTTTATTCCCGTTGCAGATACATATGTTTCCAAACAACCTTTACGTCCACAACCACAGGTTCGACCTTCGGGGTAAACGGTTATATGCCCCAGCTCGCCAGCAAAACCATCGTGTCCATAAATGAGATGACCATTGGAAACTATGCCGCTACCCAAACCTGTACCCAAGGTGATGACAATAAAATCGCGCATTTTTTTTGCACCTCCATATACCATCTCGCCTATGGCTGCTGCGTTGGCATCGTTGGTAAGCACTACCGGAAGTGAAAAGTGTTTGCGGAATAAGTCGGCCAACGGAACAATACCTTTCCACTTTAAATTTGCAGCATGTTCAATGGTGCCTTTATAATAATTACCATTGGGAACTCCTATCCCTAAGCCACAAATCTCAAGCTCTGGAAAGTTGTTAATAACCGATTTAATCTTTGATGATAAATTTTCTACATAATTTTCAACATGCTCAACCTCTTCAGACTGGGTGGGAACACTTCCTTCAAAATAGCAATTTCCTTCCTTATCAACTATCCCAAACTTAGTAAATGTGCCACCAATGTCAATTCCTACTACTGCTTTTTTCATTCGTTCAATCATTTAGCTTCGACGACAAAAGTAACTAATTTTCTTTTACCCCCTTTC
This sequence comes from Bacteroidales bacterium, assembly GCA_026416115.1. Classification (GTDB taxonomy): domain Bacteria; phylum Bacteroidota; class Bacteroidia; order Bacteroidales; family DTGW01; genus JAKPGM01. The sequence goes on from JAOAFU010000080.1 coordinate 60,017, forward strand.
GCTCGCAATTAAAAAATAAATACCATTTAGATACTGCATGTACATCATTATGCTCTCTGTGATTTTTAGAGCGCTCTGAAAATTAGATACATAATCATTTATTTTGTTAGATTGAAATTTTGAATCGCCAAAAAACAAAATATTATATCACCCATTTTGAGGTAGTTGTCCATGTTGGTTAGATAAAAAATTTGTACATCAATTTTTTTGTTAAAAATCTGGCAATTGTCTATCGAATCATTTTAACATTACAAAAAAATTTTTCGATGAGTATTTTTACCAGCCTTGGGGTAGTATTAGTTGCTTTTCAATCCTTTGTGGCAGCTCCCAAGTCGTTGATGAACATTAAGCTAGACGAAGCAACCCGCACAATTAACGTTAAGAATCAATCGTCGGGCGGTAATGTATATATTATTACCTATGGCGATGGTAAAGAAGAAAAAAGCACTACAGCGGTTGACTATGTACATACTTATGCACAGCCTGGGATTTATCAGGTTTGTATGATCACACAGCTCATAACCTCAACGTCTGATAAACCGCTTGCCGATACTTTGTGCGAGACCGTTGAGATACCCGACATTTCGTGCAAAGCTAATTTTTCAATAACCGCACAAGGCATGAGCATTGAAATGATCGATCAGTCGACAGGTAATTACCAAAAGACTTACTGGTACTTAGGCGATTTAAAGCAATGGGTCAATGAAAGCAAAGTTAGCTACCAAGTTAGTAAGCCAGGTTATTATAACGTTAGATTAAAAATTGAAGGAAAATATTGTACCAGTGAAAAAGATACGCTGGTTCTTTTACGATCCGACCCTCAGGCTTGTATAGCTAGTTTTTCGTATACATTGGCTGGCACGTTGACCTATAATTTTCACAATAATTCCGTAGGACAGTGGACTCATCTTCAATGGGATTTTGGAGATGGTTCTTTTTCCAACGAATTAAATCCTACTCATGTTTATCCACATGGGGGAAATTTTAAGGTTAGGTTAACTTTACTGGATAATTCACGTAACCAAATTTCCGAACAGGTAGCTCATATTAAAGTAGAAAAAGAATCTTTACAATATTTTCCTGATTTTGAGGCCATTACATATCCTGATACCAATTTAGTTGAATTTATTAATACTTCGCTATCAACTTCATCCAGCAGTTATATTTGGACCTTTGGAGATGGCTCTGTTAGCGTCGATTCTGCGCCATCACATTTGTACTCTACCATTGGGCAATATCGTGTATGTCTGACTCAACAAATCAAAACCAAAAGATATACGACTTGTAAAGAAATCACTGTGGGTACTGGAAATGTTCCTTTATCGTTTAATTTTTTAATACTAGGTAAAAGACAAGTTGTTTTCAATCCAAACTGGGCAGTTGTCCCCGATTTTGTTGAGTGGAATTTTGGTGATGGGGCTTTATCAACAGATGTTATGCCTATTCATACATATACAAGCGATAGCGTGTATCTAGTTATACTTAGAGCAAGGTGGGGAACACAAACAGAAGAGGTGGGCCAAATTGTCAATTTAACTTCAAAACCAGAAAAATTAAATGCCCGTTTTTTCATTCAGATGAGTAAGAATAAATCAACCAACAAACGTGTGCGCTATCGGGGTTCTTTATCGGGCGATGTATCACGAGTTAGGTTCGAGTGGAGTTTTGGGAATAATACTGCCGATTCTTTGAGCCTCGACCCAACCACCAACTATTCGAACGATAGTATTTACACAGTTTGCCTGAAAGTTTTTAATGACCTGACAAATGACTCAGATCGATTCTGTCAACAAGTGAGAATTGGTGAAACTGTTGTTAAAAATTCTACGCTCGGATCGTTTTTAACTACAACTCAGCACAATGGAGAGGTAAGCCTTCGCTGTAATTTTTTAGGTCCGGATTTTGTTCGAATAGAACTTTTTGATGTTGCAGGAAGGAAGGTACGAAATATTTATACGGGTCGGGTTATTTCTGGGGAGCAAACATTCAAGTTCAAATGTATTAGAGGTATATACATCATCAGGCTAATAGGAAATACATATCAGACCTCTGAGAAGTTAGTAGTTTATTAAGATGAAGGGATTATCATTAGTGATATTTTTTCATACGGTGGCCATGCTTTCGATAGCCCTGCCATCAAATCCTTTTTCTGCCCTTACCTTACCCGATAGTCTTAAAGCAAAGCTTAATAGGGCAGAAGACGAAAAACAAAAAATAGATATTTTTAATGATGTATGTTATTATTTTTCCGACAAGACACCGCAACAGATTATTCCTATTGCTCAAAAAATAGTTTTCTGGGCCGATTCGGTCGATTATAAGAAAGGTTTGTTTGATGCTACGCTTAATTTAGGCATACTTTTCTTCAACACTTCGCAGTACACTCAGGCATTAGCATGTTATAAAGAATGCCTTGAATTAGCCGAAGATATGGATGATACCGGACGTAAAGCTGCCACAATAAGTAATATGGGTTTGGTATTTACAAGCTTATCACAGTATCAGAAAGCTATTGATTATCAGCACAAGGCATTGAAGATTCGCGAGCGACGAAAGGATACTTTGGCAATAGCTCTTTCGCTTAATAATCTTGGAATGACCTATCATACCAAAGGAGACTGGAATGTAGCTTTACATTATTATAGGCAAGCCATCCATTTGCTCGAGGGCACTCCTTATAAGAATACGCTGGCCAATACATACAACAACTTAGGGCAACTTTTTTTTACCTGTTATAACGATACTGCAACCTGGGCGGCTGATAGTGCCGAGTATTATTATATGAAAGCTTACACTCGCTTTTCGGTCGACGATAACCGCTTGGGTGTGATTCGCACTTTAATTAATTTAGGGAATACTTATTCTATTACAGGAAGTAGAGAAAGAGCAGTTGATGCTTATCGGGCAGCATTAAATTTACAGCGACAGAGTGGCGATTCATCTGGAATTGCCTTAACTCTCTTTAACATGGGCATTCTTTTCGATGAAATGGGCGATTCTAAACGTGGAAAAGAATATTTATTAGAAAGCTTGCGAATAGCTAAAAATTATAATTTGGCCGAACTCTCCCGTGATATTTACCAGCAGCTTTTTCATATGAATGAAAAAAATCAAAACCTCAGCGAGGCTGTCCTATATGCATCGAAATTCTTTGCTATAAACGATAGCCTTAACGAAATGTCGAAAAAGCTATTAATCGAGCAGTTTAAAGGTAAGTATAACTTTCAGGAAGTCGAAAATGCTTTATTGTCGTCTCAGTTAATTAGGTGGAAACAAATTGGTTGGGCGACAACAGGATTAATTATTGTAATTTTATCGGGATTTATAATTTACAAATTAAGAAGTCGAAAAAGTGCATAATTTTCAACATATTACCAAGCAATACTTCTAAATTTCCTTTTTCCAGTATTTTCTTTCATACAAAATCTCAAGCTCAAAATTTTAATTAACTTTTAGAACTATTGATATTGGGCTTAAGTTTTATTTTTTATTATTAATAGATATGGTCTGAAAGTTAAAAATTTATTTTCTTTGTTGTTTCTTTTAAAAAATGTTTAGGTATGAAAAAGATAGAAGCAATCGTTCGTAAGTCACGTTTTGAAGCAGTAAAGAAAGCACTGCATGAAATAGATATCCACTTCTTTACCTATTGGGATGTAACAGGTGTTGGTAAAGAACGGGAAGATTTTGTGCTACGCGGAGCAGTAGTCGAAGCCAATACTATCGAACGGGTGATGCTCTCAATTGTGGTCAGAGATCATAATGTAGACAAGACTGTTGAAGCAATTCTTAAAGCTGCTAAGACTGGTAAAATTGGCGACGGTAAGATTTTTATTTCAAACGTCGACGAAGTAATTCGTATTCGTACTGGCGAGCGTGGTCCCGAAGCTCTTTACCTAAAGGGAGAGGAAGAATAATTTAGTTTTATATTTACCGAAACAATTTTTTTTTATAAATCTTAGCCGACAAATTTGTTTCGGTGTTGTTTATTATTCAAAAAGTTCGGCCATGAATTCATTGCCGCTTATCATTATTGGATTGGCAGTATTAGCATTGGCCTATCGGTTTTATTATGGCTTTATAGCTGCCAAAGTTTTAACATTGAACGATATACAGTCAACTCCCTCTTATCGTTTAAGAGACAATCATAACTTTGTTCCTACTCATAAGTGGGTTTTGTTTGGGCATCATTTTGCAGCAATTGCGGGTGCAGGGCCCTTGGTAGGTCCAGTATTAGCTACACAATTTGGTTATTTTCCAGGTTTTGCATGGATAATATTGGGTGCAGTTCTTGCCGGAGCCGTTCACGATATAGTAATTCTTACTGCCTCAACGCGTTTCGATGCTCGTTCATTGGCCGAAATTACAACTAAGGAAATTGGCGTCAGGAGTGGTTTTGTTGTTTCGGTTGCTATTTTTATCATCATCATTATTGCATTAGCAGGCTTGGGTCTTGTTGTTGTAAATGCATTGGCCGAAAGTGCCTGGGGAACTTTTACCATAGCTGCAACTATACCCATTGCCATTGTAATGGGTTTGTGGATGTTTTTTGCCAAAAAACATTCTATTACTACTGCTACTGTTTTTGGAGTTTTTATGCTTACCTTGGCTGTGATTTTAGGCAAGCATGTACCCGAATCGGCATTTGGCAGCTATTTTTTGTACGATAAAAAAACTCTGACTTTATTGTTAGCAGGATATGGCTTTCTAGCGTCGGTTTTGCCCGTTTGGTTACTTCTTACTCCACGCGACTATCTTAGCTCTATAATGAAATTAGGAGTAGTTGCTTTACTTGGACTGGGAATTATTATTGTGGCACCCGATTTAAAAATGCCTGCCTTCACCCAATTTGTGGAAGGTAATGGGCCTATAATATCTGGAAACTTGTATCCTTATCTTTTTATTACCATCGCTTGTGGAGCGATTTCAGGATTTCATTCCTTGGTTAGTTCGGGCACTACCCCTAAAATGTTGATGAAAGAATCGCACATTAAGCCAATTGCAGCTGGTGCCATGCTTTCAGAGGCATTCGTTAGTTTGCTTGCCCTAATTGCTGCAGCTAGTCTTTATCCGCTCGATTACTTTATAATAAACGTTACACCCGAAAAGCTTCAACAAATTCTTCCCACACTGCAAGCCATGGGCTTTACACATTCCGAAATTAACGAACTTTCAAGAGAGGTAGGTGAAAATTTGGCCGGTAGAACTGGTGGTGCTGTTTCACTGGCCGTTGGTATGGCTCAGATCTTTTCGTCGATTCCTGGTATGAAATCCTTGATGCAGTATTGGTATCATTTTGCAATCATGTTCGAAGCTTTGTTTATTCTAACTACCATCGATGCTGGAACTCGTATAGCTCGTTTTATAACACAGGATATGTTGGGACATCTTTACAAACCACTCTCGCAACCCAAGAATGTGTTTAGTAATGTATTGGTTAGTGCTTTTGTAGTATTTTGCTGGGGTTACTTTATCTATACAGGCACGGTATCAAGTATTTGGCCCATGTTTGGTTCGGCAAACCAGATGTTGGCTGCAATAGCCTTAATTGTGGGCACCTCGTATCTTATTAACAGTGGAAAGGCAAAATATGCATGGGTTACACTAATCCCTATGACTTTTGTTGCAATTACGACACTCACTAGTGGGATACTGAATCTTAAAAATTTATTTTTTCCTTTAATTTTTAATCAAACCAACATAGGACAAGGTATTGTCAATTCGTTGCTTACAATAATTATAATGTTTGCAGTTGTGGTATTACTTATCGACGCTGTACCAAAATGGTATAAGGTTTATAAAAAAATGGTCTGATTTTTGGTATTTGCCCCTTCATTGAGTATTTTTACCACAATTAACCCCTTAAAACTTGCCACGTAAATTTCACATAACTAATATTTTAGGCCTGCAGCTTTTTCAGGTCTTACGTTTTGTCTCTTTTTTAATTATCAGTGCTGTTTTTACCCGCACCGAACTTACAAAAAAGGATATAGGAGACTTTGAGCTCTTGCTTTTTCTGGCCAGTGCGCTCACTTTTTTTTGGATTACTGGCATTATTCAGTCGTTGTTACCGCTATTCAATAATAATAGTAGCTTTGTACAACGCAATAAGTTGCAAAAATCCCCCGAACTTTATAATGCTTTTTTACTTCTACTTTTCATCAGCTTTTTTATCACTGCTGCTGGCTTTATTTTAAAAGATGAAGTCGCATTCTATAAGGACGGTCATCCGCTTCCTTATGCTACACCGCTATTACTTTACATTTTTTTAAGTAGTCCTTCTTGTTTAAATGAGTATATTTACCTGTTATACAATAAAGCATCTCATATTTTAATCTATGGGCTACTGACTTTTACTTTGCAGGTAATATTTGCAATAGTTCCTGTTCATATGGGGTTTGGTATCGAAGGGGCTATTTGGGGTTTAGTGGCTGTTTCGGCTATTCGCTTTATTTGGCTGTTAATTCTTCTAAAAAAATATAGCGTACCTAAAGTTTCTTTCGATTTCCTTAAAGAGCTCATTATTCTATCGCTACCCTTGATGCTTAGCACTCTCTTAAGTGGTAGCTCTCAGTATATCGATGGTTTAATTGTTTCGGCTAAATTCTCCCCTGAGAAGTTTGCAATTTTTCGTTATGGTGCAAAAGAAGTACCTTTGGTTGTAACACTTGCTAGCGGGCTTAATAATGCAATGCTTACGCAATTTGCATCAATCGATAAAATTAAGTATGGACTTCTTACCCTTAAAAAGCGATCGTTGCGATTGATGCATATTCTTTTTCCTATCTCTATTCTATTACTCTTTTTTAGCGACATCTTGTTTCATGTCCTTTTCACCCGAAATTTTGTTCAGAGCTCCGACGTTTTCATGGTTTATGTTTTACTTATAACAAGCCGACTTATCTTTCCTCAGACCATCCTGATAGGTCTTAAGAAAAATAAGGTTGTAATGTTTACATCAATTCTGAACATTGTATTAAACATCGGACTTACTTTGCTTATGATACCTCGGTATGGAATTGTGGGGGTTGCTGTTGCTACGGTTATCATTTATGTGATCGAAAAATTGGTGTTGGTAGCATATAATTATTTCAAATTGGGTATCAAACCTACCGATTATATACCAGTGGGCTGGTATGTGTTTTATTCTTCCTTAATTACCCTTATTTTTGTGCTTATCGACCACCGTATATTGGTTGTACGTTTGTATTAATTTTAGCTTTTGAATGTTACGACGCGATTTTTTACGTTTACTGGGTTTAACGACTGCAGGGATTGGGATTGGACAAAATGTTAGAGCAAAAGCATATCTTTCTACCGACGATATTAAGGCAATTCATTTTGACAAGTTTTGGTGGGGTGTAGCCACCGCAGCCTATCAGATAGAAGGAGCTGCAAATGTCGATGGAAAAGGTTTGTCAATTTGGGATAAGTTTACGCACGAAAAGCTTGGGAGAATTAAAGATAGATCCAATGCTGATGTAGCTTGCGATTTTTATCAAAGATTTTCGACCGATATTCCGTTAACCGCCTCTCTTGGATTCAATGCTTTCCGTTTTTCTACTTCCTGGACTAGAATTATGCCCAATGGTTCGGGTGAGATTAATCTTAAAGGGATAGATTATTATCATCGGGTTATCGACACTTGTCTTGAAAATGGACTTACACCATGGCTAACCCTCTACCATTGGGATTTACCTCAGAGTCTCGAGGAAAGGGGTGGATGGCAGAATAGGGAAATTGTCGACTGGTTTGGCGAATATACCTATTTGTGCGCAAAGACATATGGTGATAAAGTTAAGCACTGGATAGTTCTAAACGAACCTCTAAGTTTCACGCTTTTTGGCTATGGCATAGGAATTCATGCCCCTGGAAAAATTGGATTGGATAAATTCTTCAGAGCTGCACATCATGCCGCGCTTGCACAAGCTGAGGGTGGGCGGATATTACGACAAGTTATTGGCTCAGATGCGCATATTGGCTCAGCTTTTTCCTGCTCGCCTATTTATCCATTCAATCCTAATTCCGAGCACGATGTAAGAGCTGCAGTACGTATCGATGCCGTAGTAAACAGGATGTTCACTGAGCCTACGCTAGGTATGGGATATCCATACAACGATGCCCCCATTCTTCGTAAAATAGATAAACATATGCTGCCCAACGACGAAAAAAAGTTGGTTTTCGATTTCGACTTCTGGGGTCTACAACACTATTTCAGAATTGTTCTTAAAGGTAATGCGCTTATTCCTATTCTAAAGGCCTATCAGGTAAAACCTTCAAAACTGGGTAAAACTACTACTATGAACTGGGAAATTTTTCCCGAAGGAATTTATCAAATCCTAAAGCAATTTCAGAAATATCCTGTGAAAGAATTTGTGATTACAGAGAATGGAGCAGCCTTTGCTGAAAAGTTAGAGAATAACACAGTTAACGATCTTCAACGTATCAGCTATTTTCAGGAATACCTTGCGCAGGTTTTAAGAGCAAAAAAAGAAGGAGTACCAGTTTCAGGATATTTTGTCTGGACATTGATGGATAATTTCGAATGGGCTGAGGGTTTCACTCAACGATTTGGTATAGTATACAACGACTTTCAAACTCAGCAGCGATATCTCAAACAGTCGGCTTTGTGGTGGAAAGACTTTTTAAATGCTAAGTAGAACCTTTATTACCACTTTGCGCACAATCGACGATTCATTGATCATGATGCCTGGTTTGTGATATTCGCCTGGAAACAGGATGACAAAATAATCGTTACCCAGAGGTAGCTCGTATCCTTTACCTTGGAAAAAGGCTATATCTTTTTCTTCGTTATATGGTTCGATACATTGAAAATTATCCCCTGCCGAGTATCCAATTTTTTCTTCACCCCAAATAAGGTATTGAATGTCGAGATATTTCCGATGCGCCTCCCATCGAAGTTGATCGGCTGATTGGGTGGGGTACTCGTTGATAATAGCATAAATATCCCTAGTCAAATCATATCTTTGAGGTGGTAATTCAGCTAAACTATTGTTAGTTAAGAATTGGTGTATGATTTTAAATTCGGGAAAGATAGGCTTATAACGCTGAAGTTGTTGGATTTTGTCGCAAATCATAAAAACTGTATTTAAGGATAAATGGTTCGGTTTCCAAGTGATATGGCAAAAGTACGTTTAATCTGATTTAAATGTTGTATGTGAGCGCTAAGCATGGAAATTTTTCCTTCGTCGTTTTGTTCTTGAGCCTCTTTAAGTTGTTCTATCATTTGATTGAGCAAAGCAAGCGCTTTCTTATTCTTAAAATCCATCACAACAGAGGGTACCAGATCCTGAAGTTTCATCTCTTCGGTTTCGATCAAATTATCGGTATATCGGGCAAATAATTTTTTGCTTATAACATCTTTTTTTGATATCAGGTCGCTTACAACCGTTGTTACTTCCGGATTGGGGTGTCGGACAAAATATTCGAGTGCCATTTCACTGTCGTTGAAGTAATATCGGGCATATTCGGCAAAAATAATTTTATAAATAGGATGTTGAAAAGTTAGCTCGTCTTTAAGCACTTCCGAAATAATATACTGCGCAACAGTAATTATCCATTGTTCAGAGGAATTAGGGTGATTGCCCTGAAACAGAATATGATTCCCATAATTTAGCAATAATCGCACTAACTCTCGTTCATTTGTCTCGAAAGGGTTTGCTACTGCTTGTGGAACATGTATATTGCTAGACTCGGAAGTTACGCCATATGCTTCAACATGCTGTAGAGGTATTTTTTTCTCGAAATATTTACGGCGAAATTGAATAATTTGAGAGTACAATAGTTGTTCGCCAGTTTTAAGAAGGGCTGCACATTCTTTTACGTATACCGAACGAATAATAGGATCGGGTATTACAGCAATCGACTGAACAATATCGGAAATAAGAGTAGCCTTTTTTATTGGATCGGTTTGGGCCTCTTTTATTAGCAAATGTGTTTTGAAAAGAACAAAATCGGTTTCGTTGTCCTGAAAAAATTTTGTCACTTCGGCCGGAGGATGCGAACGACAAAATGAATCGGGATCTTCTCCTTCGGGAAGTAATATTACCTTGACATTTAATCCTTCTTCCAAGACCATATCGATACCTCGTAATGCGGCCTTAATGCCTGCCGCATCGCCATCGTACACAATAGTAACATTGTTGGTAAAACGTTTAATAAGACGAATCTGGTCGACAGTCAAAGAGGTACCCGACGAAGCAACTACATTTTCGATACCTGCCTGATGCAAAGAAATAACGTCGGTATATCCTTCGACAAGGTAACATTTATCGTATTGTGAAATAGCTTTTTTGGCTTGAAAAATGCCGTATAGCGTTTTGCTTTTATGGTAAATTTCCGACTCGGGCGAATTGATATATTTGGCTATATTTTTATCGGTCGACAGAGTCCGTCCGCCAAAAGCAATTACTTGCCCAGCAAGGCTATGAATAGGAAATATTACTCTACCCGTAAACCGATCGTAATGGTGACCTTCTTTTTCTGATATCAATCCAGCTTTAAGAAGGAATTCGGGTTTGTAGCCCCCTTTGAGAGCTGTTTCGGTAAAAGCACGACGATTATCGGGAGCATAACCCAGCTGAAACTTATCTATCATATCGTCGCGGATACCTCGTTCTCGAAAGTACGAAAGACCTATCGAACGACCTTCGTCGGTAGTAAGTAAGGTCTGGTGAAAAAAACGGCCAGCAAAAGCTGTAACAACCAATAGGCTTTCGCGTTCGTTCTTCAGTGCAAGGTCGTCGGAAGTTGCTTCTTTCTCAATTATGGGAATGTTGTATTTCCTGGCAAGATACTTGAGGGCCTCGTAATAGCTTAACCCCTCGTGTTCCATGATAAAATTAACAGCATTTCCTCCCTTCCCACAACCAAAACATTTGTATATCCCTTTCGATGGTGAAACCGAAAACGATGGGGTCTTTTCATTGTGAAAAGGACAAAGGCCTGTGTAATTGGCTCCTCTACGTTTTAAAGTTACAAAGTCGCCAACCACTTCCACTATCTGTGCTGTCTCATAAATCCTATCGATGGTGGACTGATCAATCATAGCGCATGAAAATTCATGGCTAAGTTAACTATTTTGAAAGGAATGGGGTAAAAAAATATTACCCCATGATGGCCACAATCGTATTTTCTTCTTTTAAAACATGGTAGGGTATCAAATTTCCTTCAATTATCTGCCCGTTGACTACTATACGTTTAATACCCTTCTCGACTCTTTCGGGATTAGAAATTTTAATATTCAACAATTTTCCACGGAATCGACGTACAACCGAAAACTCTTCCCATTGGGCTGGAATGCAAGGATCTATTATCATCCCATAATAATGAGGGCGAATACCCAGAATATATTGCGTTGCTACATAGTACGACCAAGTAGCAGAACCGCTTAGCCAAGGAAGACGTGAGGCTCCAAAATGAGGACTGTATTTTCCATGAGTCGATTGGTTATATACGTATGGTTCAATTTGTCGGATTTCGGCTCTATCATTATAGGCTGCCGGAAGGTATGCTCTGAAATATTGATATGCTCTGGATCCTCTGCCAAGAATAGTTTCGGCCATTACAGCCCAGCCTTGCGTATGGGTAAAAATGGCTCCGTTTTCTTTCATGCTTGGGTTAAATAGAGCCGAACGTATGGTTTGATAGTCGACCCCATAGGTGTAAGGTGGATTACATAGCGCAATACCATACTCGGTTGCCAACCATTCGTGTACTTTATCCATTACTAGATAAGCCTTTTCTTTGTCGACAATACCACTTATAACAGCCCAAGCTTGAGGATTAAGATATATCTTTCCTTCTTTGTTTTCGCGAGAACCAACTTTTTCGCCAGCAGCAGTGTATCCCCGTAAAAACCATTCGCCATCCCAACCGTATTGCCAAATTTTTGTATCCATTTCGCTTAGTTGAGCACTAGCCCATTGTTTTTCAGATTCATTTTCGAGGACTTCACATATTTCAATATATTCTTTTAAAGCAAAGCGTATTTGCATGGCCACAAACATGCTAACACCTCGACGTCCGAATCTTAGACAGTCGTTCCAGTCGGCCAACAAACCACTGGGTAAATCGTACCAACCAACTCTTTCGAGGTTAAATTCTATAGCTTTACGAAGATGTCCCAACACAGAATCCTCGCCCTTATCGGCATATGGGAGCACTTTATTGTAAAAGTCAATATCGCCTGTTTCTTTAACATAGGCTGGAACTGCGTTAAAAAGCCACAAACAGTCGTCGGAACGGTATTGGTTTTCATCTGGTGCTTTCTCGTGTCCGGGTTTATGAGTAATTCTATTAACTACAGGCATAGCTCCACCGGTTGAGACCTGACCTGTTATCATCAGCTCGAGACGTTGTCGGGCGTCGTCGGGGCTGTTAGCAATAACACCCAAAACATCCTGTACGCTATCGCGGTAACCGAGTCCATCGCGTTCCATAGCTGTATAAACCAGGCTGGCTGCACGACTCCAATTGAAGGTAACCTGACAGTTGTAAGGACTCCACATATTTAACATGCTGTTTAACTCGGGATCGGGCGTTGTTACCTGAATAGCATCGATACGGCTGTGCCAATAATTTTTTAAGCGTTCAAGCTCGTACTCAAGAATATCCACTCGGCCAAAATTTTGCACAGCATTTTTACCTTCTTTTGCAGCTTCGCCAATTCCCATCAAAACAATCAAATCGCGACTTTCGCCTGGTGCAAGTTCAATATCAATTTGGGTTACACCGCAAACATTGTCGCCAGCAGCCATAAAATTGCTACATTTCCCCTTTTCAACAACAATTGGATTGGCATAGGTGCGGTAAGGGCCTAGAAAACGCGACAGGTCGGTCTCGTGGCCTGCAATCTCACCACCCAAAAAGGCCAAAAATGTATGTCTTCCCTGATCGTTCTCTGCAAAGTTTTCAGGCATTGGAGGAATATGTACGTTGGTTCCATGATCAATAATCCCGTCAACAACCGACATTTTAGCAATATACTGGGTGTACTGCAGGTTTAGCAGATCCTGAAGTGCATTCCAGCAATTTGCGTATTCTACGAAAGTAAAAATACTCAGCTTACGTAATTTCTGGTCGTTGTTAGTAACTTTCAACTTCCATACCTCGAAGGTTTGTCCAAGAGGAACAAAATAGGTTGTTTCGGTTGCAATGTTGCTATATTTTGAGGAAATGATGGTATATGCTGCACCGTGCCGACATTCCGTTTGATAAAGTTCGAGGGGTTTACCTACAGGTTGCCACGAGGCCGACCAATAATCGCCACTTTCTTTATCACGAAGGTATAAATATCTGCCTGGTTGGTCCATTGGTATGGCATTAAATCGTATGCGAGTAAAACGACCCATACCCCCCGATTTATAGAAACTATATCCCCCTGCATTATTAGTAATAATAGCTCCATATTCTGTTGAACCCAGATAATTACTCCACGAGCGTGGTGTGTCGGGACGAGTAATGACATATTCCTTGCGAATATCGTCGAAATATCCGAATTGCATAGTTTTCTGATTAAAATAGTTACTAATTGTTTAAATTACGTCGCTGTGCTAATTCTGCTGTCATTTGTGCCAGCGTTTTTTCATTGAGCTTATAGAAGAGCATGGTCAGCCCTGCTAAAATGAGACCCATTGTAGGGATGTAACTTATCAGTAATCGTATACCTTCTTGGGCGTGCGCATTCTGTAATACATTGGCCTGAAAACCAAAATAAGCCAACAACCAGCCTGTAATTGCACTTCCAATAGCCCAACCAAATTTAAGCGAGAAGACCGAAGCTGAAAGAACTAATCCTGTAGCCCGTCTACCGGTTTTCCATTCCGAATAGTCGGCAGAGTCGGTGTACATAGCCCACAAAAGAGGGGACAAAGGACCGGTAAAAAACTGAAGTATAGTTTGTAAGGCAAACATGGGAATCAGCTGGTCGGGTTTTACGTAGTAAGTCAATATTGTAAATAGCGAGCCCATAATGATGAGCGCAATGAAAGAGGACTTTTTTCCGTACTTTTTTGCCACAAATTGAATAAGAAAAGCACCTGCAAGGGAGGCAAGTGTTCCTGCAACAAGATATAACGATGCCAACTGGGTGTTTCCTACATAGTACTTAAAGTAGTAAATAATTGCGCTTTGTCTTACTGCAACATAAATTTGCATAAAAATACTTAACGCAAAAAGTGCTAACCATGGCTTATTCTTTAGGAGGTCTTTAAGATCGTCTTTTATAGACGAAACTTTTTCGCTAATAGGCTTCACTCTTTCGCGGGTTGTAGCGAAAGTTATAAAAAACATCATAATAGCAATCAATGCAAATACCGACATGGTATGAAAATATCCTTTGGCTTCATTTACAACAGTTGCCGAAAACTGCATATCATTTCCGTCAATATCTGTAAAAATACTTGCCAAGGATATGGTATCTACACCAAAACCTTTATCTAGGGTTTGGTTTGGAATGAATTGTTTTACGAACGGCGGATTGTTGCCTTTATGCACTACCGAAATTTTAAGTGTATCTGTTGCATAGCCTCCTTGTGTGTCGTAAGCATAAACAATTATATTGGCAAAGCCTAAACCTGCTTCTTTTATTACCAATTGTCCATCTTTGATAGTAGCACCTACTACTTTAGGGTCGGTTGATGTGGCAAAAAAATGTAACTTGTCTGAGGTATTGTCGACAAACAATCCCGACAAAGGAATAATTTGTGATTTAAAATTTTGTTCCAGAGTAAGTGGTTGAAGTCGGTTTGCTACTCGAGGGAAGTTATTATTTTTGTTGGAAATAATGATAGGAAACGATAACGTAGCTGTTCCTGCTTTATTGCTAGCATTAACAGTTATCGTAGCAAGCCCTTTACCCTTTTCGTGAATAAACAGCAAGCCATTTTTAATAGAAAGTTTGGCTACTCTTGGATTGTCAATCTGGACGTCAAATTCTAATGTTTTCGCGTCGGGTGAACTGAAAAATTGATTCAGATCAACTGTATGTGTTAAAAAACCAGACCATAAGGTATCGGGTTGAGGTTGTGCTAAGATTTTGGGAGGTTTAAGTCCTGGTTTTAAAATTTTAACAACAAACTCAGTTGCTTGAGTTGCTCCACTACTATCTTTTGCAGTAACAATAATGCGTGCCGAACCTGTTCCTTTTTCAAAGAGTATAAGCTTGTCACCTTCTAGTTTAGATTCAACAATTTTATTATCGTCCTTACCCAGCTGATTGACAAGGGGTAGTGTAGCTGCTTGAACAACTATTCCAGCCAAAAAGGCAAACACGAACTTATACGAGGAAGCACTCTCACGTGCATGAGGGTCGGGCGATATTACACCTAAAAGGGCAGAATAAGGAACATTGATGAGCGAGTAGATCATCATCATAAGCGTATAGGTAATGTAAGCAAAAATGAGCTTACCCCCCTGGCTTAGATCGGGAGCTAAGTATGTAAGTGCGCCTATTACGCCAAAAGGAACAGCCAACCAAAGAAGATAAGGTCGAAATTTACCCCATCGGGACTGAGTACGATCGGCTATAATACCAACCAAAGGATCGAAAAAAGTATCCCACACGCGGGTAACCAAAAACATGGTTCCTACAGCAGCTGCCGAAAGTCCAAAGATATCGGTATAATAATACAGTAAAAAAATGGTGAAAGGTTGCCAAAACAGGTTCGATGCAAAATCGCCTGTAGCATAGCCAAGCTTTTCCTTTAAGCTTAGCTTAAAAGATGTTAAGTTCATAGGTGTGTGTGTTAAGTTTTTCTCTGGGTGCATAAGTAACAAATCTTTCCGAAATTTCAAAATTGTATGCAAATTAGCAAAAGGAAATAAACTGAAAAAGTTATTTTTGCCGAAAATTTTTTGTATGGAACTGGAATTTCAGCCCGAAGGACTCGATAAAATTCACGTTGTTGGCGATCGTGTGCTTATTAAACCAAGGACATTTCAGGAACGTACGTCGAGTGGATTGTTTTTGCCTCCAGGAATACAGGAAAAAGAGAATATTATGTCGGGGTATGTGCTCAAAGTAGGCCCTGGTTATCCTATCCCCGCTATTTTTGATCCCGATGAACCATGGAAAGAAAAATCCGATACGGTAAAATATGTACCGCTTCAGGCTAAGGAGGGAGATTTAGCTGTTTTTCTTCATAAGAGCGCATACGAGATTGAGTTCGATAGAGAGAAATATTATGTTGTGCCTCACTCTGCCATTTTGTTGCTCATAAGAGACGAGGATTTATTTAAATGAAATCATACAGGAACCTAAAATACATCGAAGCATAAACCTATATAATATCGTATGCAAAAAAAAGTTTTGGGTGTTGGTAATGCACTGGTAGACATACTCGTCAATATTGATGACAATTTTCTTGAGAAGAATCATCTGGCAAAGGGCTCAATGCAATTGGTTGATAAAGAGCGTATTGAAGAGCTTCTGACAAAGCTCGACAAGACCAATTTACAACAAGCTTCGGGAGGTTCGGCTGCCAATACTATATTTGGACTTAATGGTTTGGGTACCGAAACAGGTTATATTGGCAAAATAGGACATGACCCACTTGGAAATTATTTTATTCAAGAGCTTAGTAAACAGAACATACTTTCTAAGGTATTGTATTCCGAGAAAACTGACACAGGAACAGCTCTAACGCTTATTACGCCCGATTCGGAACGGACTTTCGCAACTTATCTCGGGGCAGCTGTCGAACTGGGTGCTGACGATCTTCGTCCTTCCTTTTTTAAAGATTTCTCTCTCTTGCATCTCGAAGGTTATCTGGTATATAATCACCAGCTTATCGAGCATTCGATTCATTTAGCTAAAAATGAGGGCATGGAAATTTCTCTCGATCTTGCAAGTTATAATGTAGTTGAGGCAAATAAAGATTTTCTTTATCGCATAATAGAAGAAGCAGTAGATATTGTTTTTGCTAATGAGTTAGAAGCAAAAGCGTTAACCGGTAAAGAGCCTGAGGATGCTGTCGAAAAAATTGCTCAAATTTGTAAGGTGGCTGTAGTGAAGGTTGGTGCTAAAGGTTCTTGGGTAATGGTAGGTAAGGATAAATATTTTATCGAAGCCTTTAAAGTTAAAAGTATCGATACAACAGGAGCAGGAGACCTTTATGCAGCTGGCTTCCTACACGGATATCTTAATAATTGGCCGTGGATATCCTGTGGAAAACTTGGTTCGCTTGTAGCAAGTGAGGTCATACAGGTAATAGGGGCCAAGGTACCCACCGAAAAATGGGAAGATATCAACAGGCTAAAAACGACGATGGTTTAATTTTTCTACAAAGTAAAGTAGTTCTTTTTTTCTGTTTTGAGAAGCATCTACTTTTTCGAGATATTCAATAGCTTTTTGAAGATAGGCATTGATAGCTTGTTGAGTATCTTTATCGACTTCGAGGCTTATAAAGATAGATTTAACTCTTTTGATTTTTTCTTCCACTGATACATTTGGAGAAGAAAGCAAAAAATTTAATTCTTCTTGCTGTTTTTTATCGGCCTTTTCAAGTGCTTTGATGAGTAAATAAGTTTTTTTGTTTGAAGCTATGTCTTTTCCAATTTCTTTTCCCAATTCTTTTTCGCTGCCAAAGGAGTCGAGCAAATCGTCTTGTAGCTGAAAGGCAAGTCCAAGGTTGATACCAAATTCATATAATAGCTGTGCTTCATCCATTTTGGCACCACCAGCTATTGCACCAATTTTCAAGCAAGCTGCGAGCAGTACTGCTGTTTTAAGTTCGATCATTTTAAGATATTCCGTCTCGCTAACCCGGTCAATCGATTCGTAGTTCATGTCGTATTGTTGCCCCTCACATACCTTAAGTGCTGTGTCGTTAAAAACTGGCAATATATGAGTTAATTTATCGGAGGCAGTCTGGGCCAAAAGATGGTAAGCCAGGATGCACATGGCATCGCCCGAAAGAATAGCAACGTTTGTGTTCCATAATGTATGAACGGTTCGTTTCCCACGACGAAGCATTGCGTTATCCATTATATCGTCGTGGATAAGGGTAAAGTTGTGGAAAACTTCTAATGCCAGTGCTGCAGGTACTGCAACAGAAATATTATCGGTAAAGAGGGAACAACTAAGTAACGTTAACCTCGGACGCAACCTTTTTCCTCCTAAAGTGAGGATATAATGTATTGGCTTGTATAACTCTTCGGGCCGACGATCTTTCGTAAGCTGCTGAAGCTCGTCTTCTATAATTTTTGAAATATCGATATTAGTCATGAAACTAACTGCTGTAGTTTGTTAGCAAAGGTAGTAAAATATTAATAGTGCCCAAAAATATAAAAAGCATCTGTTTTTTTCAGATGCTTTCTTTTGTACCCGAAGCCGGAATCGAACCGGCACGGACATTTCTGCCCATAGGATTTTAAGTCCTACGTGTCTACCTATTCCACCATTCGGGCAACCTCATATCTTTTGACAAAGATAATCATAACCTAAAAAAAAATCCCGGAAAACGGGATAAAATTAGAGCGGGAAACGGGACTCGGACCCGCGACCCCAACCTTGGCAAGGTTGTGCTCTACCAACTGAGCTATTCCCGCATTATGATTTAGAACTCTACAATCAAATTTTGGTGCTGCAAAAGTAAAAATCTTTTTAATTCTGACAAAAACTTGTCGCTAATTTTTTTATTCCTATGATTAGAAATAAAATCCGATGCGGATCTGGGGATTATCGTATGGCGAACGACTATCGTTGATAATATTATAAAGCAAAACAACATTGAACGATGAACGTCTACCCATGTGTTGCTTAAACCCTCCTCCCAAAAGTAATCCATGAACCCAAAAACGGTTTGAAGCTTTTACCAGATCGGGGTTCGAAAAATCTCGATCGAGATTAAGTATCTCATATTCAACGTGAGAGAAAAACGAAAAATTGGGTTTCTGTTTATTTGATTTGTACATGGAGGTGTAAATAATATACTCGTCAAAGATCCTTCCTCCATATATCGACGACGAGATACGATCGTTATACCATTTTTCGCTATAGTATTCGTAGCTAACTCCTCCGCCAATTAGCATCTTTGGATTAACAAAGTATGCCACTTGAGGTGATATTGCAACAACCGAAACCGTACCTATCTGAAGGGTAAGATATCCACCCCAAACGACTTTATCCCATTTACGATCGGTAGGTCGAGGAGCTTTTTTTACTGAATCCTCACGAACCTGCCCCCATACCAAAGTCGAAGGAATAAGTATCAAAAATATAAGGGTACTAATTTTCCGTTTTGTGCAACCCATTGATATATCTAAATTAAGTTGTTAATGTTATATTGCAATTGCGATACCATTTTTCACTAAACTATCAAAATTAACAAAATTTCATCTTTGTCAAAACATTGCCATAATTTACCTCTAGATGTGATGGAGAGGAAATGTCGAAAAAATATCGATGTGTTTTCGAATTTGAGAATGTTTTTTTAGTTTAAGAGAAACAACCTTAAAATCTATTACTAAATTTGGAAGCAAATTTTCGAATCATGAACTATTCGCAAGACAACCGCATTGTAATGACCCTCGACGCGGGTGGTACTAACTTTGTTTTTTCGGCTATTCAAGGAAACGAAGAGATAGTTGATCCTATTCGTATGCCTTCAGATGCCGATAATCTTGAAAAATGTCTTAATAACATTGTGAATGGATTTGCAGAGGTAAAAAATGTTTTGAAGAATAAACCGGTTGCTATCAGTTTTGCATTTCCTGGCCCTGCCGATTACGCCAATGGGATTATAGGAGATCTTGGCAATTTACCCTCGTTCAGGGGAGGCGTAGCGCTTGGCCCTATGCTCGAAGAGAAATTCAACATTCCTGTATTCATAAACAACGATGGGGATTTATTTGCATACGGAGAGGCTATAGCCGGTTTTCTTCCCGAAATAAATTATCGATTATTGCAGGCAGGGAGTGAAAAGCAATATCGAAATTTACTTGGAATAACGCTTGGAACGGGATTTGGTGCAGGTATTGTCTCAAACAATGAACTATTTTTAGGCGATAATGGTGCTGCTGCCGAGATTTGGCTGATGCGAAACAAATTATATCCTCAGTGTTTCGCTGAGGAAGGTGCCAGCATTAGGGCCGTACGCAGGGTGTATATGCAACATAGTACCCATAATCACACAGAGGTGCTTACGCCCAAAGATATTTACGATATTGCCACTGGGGCCAAAATGGGGGATAGAGCTGCTGCAATTCGCGCCTTTTCCGAAATGGCAGAGGTGGTTGGTGATGCTTTGGCCAATGCTATTACACTGATCGATGGACTTATTGTCATCGGGGGTGGATTAGCTGGGGCTGCCTCATTATTTCTTCCAACCTTAGTCGATGAACTTAACAAAACTATTTTTAGCCTCGAGGGTCATCCGGTGCCGCGTCTCGAGGTCAAATCATTTAACCTGGAAAATGATGAAGAGTTTCAAATTTTTGCACGGGGGGAAGTTAAACAAATCAAAGTACCAGGAACAAACCGATCTATTACCTACGATCCGATGAAGCGAATAGGAGTGGGTTTATCGCGTTTGGGGACTAGCAAAGCTATTGCACTTGGTGCATATGCATTTGCGCTACGTAAGCTCGATAGCTATTAGAATGAATATAATTCAAATCTTTACAAAAAGTATGCTGTAACTATGAAAATTAGTTAGACAGTTTGGTTTTTTCTCTTCCGATAAATAAATAATATGACTACTGCTATAAGTTGACTTAAAACCGAAAACAAGACAATTGCCCATAACGAGAAATCGTAAAGTAAACCCATTAAGGCACTACCTACAAACCATGAAATTCCATATATTGCATTAAAAGTGCCAAAAGCAAGTCCTCTTTTGTCTTGAGGGATAATAGCAGCAATTTCGGCACGAACAATAGATTCCTGAGTACCCATCCCTATTCCCCACAGAATCATACCGATCCAGAGCC
>JAOAFU010000125.1 GCA_026416115.1 Bacteroidales bacterium
CAGCTGATGCTGATTGCATTTTGTCTTATCCTGGTTTTTGTTTATCTTAAAAAATATTTTCAGAATATATTATACTCGCCCAATGCTACCATCTTTATTTTACTTTTAATTGTAGTATTTACTTTCATAACAAGTTTGATAGTCAAATATCGACCTGTTGGACTATACATGATTCCATTTGCAATTATGCCCATTCTGCTCAAAACTTTTTTTGAGTCCCGGATAGCCTTGTTTGTTTATTTGGTCACCATACTTTTAATAGGCTTTCTTGTTCCTAACAGTTTTGAGTTTATTTTTCTAAATCTCACCGCCGGTATTGTGGCTATTATGAGTTTAAGCAATGTTTATCGAAGGAATAAGATGTTTTTGACCTCAGCCTGGGTTATAATAGCCTATTTTGCAGTATATACTGGTATTTCGTTGTACCAGGAAGGTAGTTTGAAAAATCTAAATATTGATAATCTTTTTTACTTTGCCGGAAATGGACTGCTAATCATGTCGACCCTTCCCCTTATCTATATTTGCGAGAAAATGTTTGGCTTTTTGTCCGATGCTACTTTACTCGAATTATCAGATACAAACCAACCCCTACTAAGGATGTTGGCCGAAAAAGCCCCCGGTACTTTTCAGCACTCACTCCAAGTTGCTAATTTAGCCGAAGAGGCTGTTTACAAAATAGGAGGTAACCCTCTATTAGTAAGGGCTGGCGCTCTTTATCACGACATTGGAAAAATGGAAAATCCAGCTTATTTTATTGAAAACCTTTCAGATCAATCTAACCCGCACGAGAGAATATCCTTTGAAGAAAGCGCAAAGATTATTATCGAACATGTGAGTAAAGGGGTAGAACTTGCACTAAAATATCATTTGCCCGAAGCGGTTATACACTTTATCCGAACACATCATGGTACCACCATGGCTCATTATTTTTATCACGCATACATTCGAATGCATCCCGATACAGATATTAATCCCGAAAAATTTACCTACCCAGGCCCAAAACCTTTCTCCAGGGAAATGGCTGTGATAATGATGGCCGATAGTATTGAAGCAGCCTCAAGAAGTTTGAAAAAATATACCGAAAAAGACATCCATACCTTAGTCGACAACATTGTAGATAATCTTTTAAGAGACAAACAATTGAACGATACAAACCTTACATTGAAAGACATTGAGATGCTACGCAACACATTTAAGAAACGTCTGATGAATATCTATCATACTCGAATTGAGTATCCTGGGATTTTTAAAGTAGCAAAATAATTTTACTTCACCTTAATCAATTTAACTCTATGCTAAACAAATTTCTATTGTTAAGCTCTCGGTATATATACCAACGGACTATTGCGTTAATATAAAGAGCTTTTCCAAGCTTATTAAAATTCATATCTAAAATTAAAAAGATTAAAAAATTACCGTAAAATGATTTATAGCATATTAATAAATTTAAAATACAGAACTATTAAAAATGACAGCCATGACAAAAACAGACTTAACAGACCAAAAAATAGATGATTTTATAAACACCTTCGTTGATGACGAGCAGAAAAAAGCAGATACTTATAGACTTATTGAATTATTGAAGAAATGGTCTGGAGCCGAGCCTAAAATATGGGGAAAGAGTATTATTGGATTTGGTATTTATCATTACAAATATTCAAGTGGACACGAAGGTGATGCTCCTATTCTAGCATTTTCACCACGAAAAACAGCATTAACACTTTATGTTTATTCTAACACCGAGAAAAGTAAAACATTTTTGACTCAACTCGGAAATTTTAAGATGGGAAAAGCCTGTATCTATGTTAAGAAACTTTCTGATATAAATATCGATATTCTAAAAGAGATTTGTCTTGAGACTATTAATTATATTAGCGAAAATCATGTATGTGCCTGTAAGTTGAAATAGTTATATAGCAACTTAACCATAATAAGATCCCTAACCTTATTATCAACTTTTGTGATACGATTTATTCACAAGATTAACGTAAATGTTGATCTTTGGCTACTAGAATGAGCAAATTATTCATTATCAAAAATTAGCCCCTGGATTCCAGCCAACAAATGAACACCTGCATACCATACATGTGCTTTTCCCCTGGCAATTGGAGTATGCGAATAAGCTACCAATAGCTTAGCCTCTGTGTTCAACCTTAATCGTTGCAATACTCCAAAATACTTGCTAAAAGCAATTTGAACTGTTGGCCCTGTAATAAAGTACCCCATATCGTATGGGTCAACTGCATCGCCAAAAGTTTGTCCCCGTATTTCCGATTCAGGGTGCGCTATTATAGCGCCTGCTCCAAGACGTAAGGTATAAAAAGAGCATTCAATTATCCTATTCACAAAAAGTAAATTAAAGCCATGAGATATACCAAAGTGCTGAACATCATTGGGTTTGTTTTTTAGATACAGTTTATGATGCATCAGCTCTATTTCATATCCAACTTTATTTTCAAGCCTGTTTAACTTAATATCCCAATAAACAGGCAACTTGAAAGGTTCGGAATAATACTTAGCCCATGTGCTAATTACCGGATAGCCACTCTGCTTAATAATAAGAGGGGAAGGAAAGTTAATGGGTAAACCTCCATTAATCTCTATTTTCCACGAAACCTGTGCATACAATATAGCGTGCTGTAAAATAAAATAACAAACAAATAGCTTTTTCATCGGTAATAGCTTTATTACAAAATTATTACGCAGACATTAAACAGCTTTTATTTGTTCAAGAATTTTTAATTCATATCAAGTCCCTTACTTTACTGGCCTGTAAATCCAATATTTCCCCTTTTTGATATTTTTTAGTACCAATCGACTTACCCCTACCGTTCGACCCGAAAAGCTGGTATTCTGGTGGGCAATTTGAAAATCGCCAGGAGCATTCACCCGATAAACAATGGCCGTATGCTGTCCCATAGTTTCTTTAGAGATACTAACCGAACCATCGTCGTGGCGAGTAATTGTTTCTACCAAAACATCCTTAAACTGAATAATATCGCCAGGATAAATGGTATCTTTCTCTGGGTTCAGTAATTTTCCGTATTTAAATTGATGATCCCACTTAGCGTCAATTCGCGTGAGAGCCTGATTGGCTAAATCCCAACATTCGCCCCTGTCGACTTTTTTCCCAATAACTGATTCGACATATTGCAACACAGCTTTATTAAGGGGAGGCAAGGTATCCTGTCCCAAAATAGTCTTTTGGCTAGTAATCTGAACAGCCATTAAAGCTAAAGCTATTTTTAAAGTTCTCATCTTAAAATACTTTTTAGTTGTGTTATTGACATCTTGCATAGGTAAATCATCTTCTTTTAGCCACTAACCTATCAACATGTTATTAAATTATTGAAGTTTGTCCTTGCTTTTTTGCTCCTGAAAATAATCACATATTTGAGTTAAACCACAAGCCATACAATTAGGTTTTCTCGCCATACATACATAGCGGCCGTGTAGGATCAACCAGTGATGTGCATCGGCTAGAACCTCGGGCGGAAAATACAACATGAGCTGTTTCTCGCAACTGAGTGGTGTTTTGGCGTTTTTAACCAGCCCTATTCGTTTCGATACCCTAAACACATGTGTATCTACAGCTATTACGGGCTTCCTATGTAATACAGATGCCAATACATTTGCGGTTTTTCGTCCAACACCGGGCAACTGCTGCAAAATTTCAGGATCTTCGGGTAATTGGCCTCCAAATTCATTTACAACCATTTCGGCCATAGCTTTCAGATGCTTTGCCTTATTGTTAGGATAGGAACAGCTTTTGATAAATTGAAATATTTCTTCTACTGTAGCCTTGGCTAATGTTTTGAAATCGGGAAAATGCTCAAAAAGAGCAGGGGTGATCAGATTTACCCTTCTGTCGGTACATTGTGCCGATAATATTACAGCCACAATTAATTCGTATGCATTGCGATGGTTTAACTCGGTTGTAACCACCGGCATCTTGCTTCGAAAATACTCTATAACTTTCTGGTATTTTTCTTCCTGTTTCACTCCCTAAGATTAATCGCAAAATACTGCCCGATACACTTCTTCGAGTCGCGCACCTCTCGATCCTTTAATTAAAACATAACTGTTTGTGATTTTGTTCGACCTTAAAAATTCAATAAGATCAGCATTATTATCGAAATAAATAGCTTTTGATGATTTGGCTGTTTGATACGGTTTTCCTACCAAAAACACCTTATCAAATGGTCCTGTCTCGGTTAGTTTGACAACTTTATGATGTTCGTTTGCTGTTTCATCTCCCAACTCTTTCATTTCACCTAAAATTAAAACTTTGGAAAAGTTCTCGACAGGCAATAAAGCAAAATTTGTAATAGCATTTTCCATGCTTGTGGGATTAGCATTATAATAATCGCAAATGATACGATTAGTTTCATGTTCAACTAGCTGGGATCGATTATTTTGTGGCATATAGGATTCAATTGCCTGTACAATCTTCAAATTATCAACACCAAAATATTGCCCGATTGCCACAGCAGCCATAGCATTCTCAAAATTATAATTGCCGAATAAAGAAGTCTTAACAGTATAATTGTTTCCCTGTGCATCAAAAAAAGTGAATGTTAGAAAAGGCGATGCAGAATCAGTGTTGCAAATTCCTTTAATATCTGCGTGGGAAGAGGCTCCATACGAAATAGTTCTACATTGAAGTTTTTTTATTTGTTCAATCAAAAGCTGATTGTCGTGTGAAAAAAATATGGTTCCACCTCGTGCATCAACAAAACGATAAAGTTCTGTTTTTGCCTTAATAACCCCTTCAAACGACCCAAATCCTTCTAAATGAGCCTTTCCTATATTGGTAATTATCCCATAATCGGGAATTGCAATTCTGCACAAGGCATCGATCTCGCCAATATGATTAGCTCCCATTTCAACGACAGCCATTTCATAAGAGCTATCGATTGACAAAATAGTCAACGGTACTCCGATATGGTTATTTAAATTACCCTGTGTTGAATAAGTTTTAAATCTTTGCGCGAGCACCCGAGCAATTAATTCTTTAGTCGTGGTTTTCCCATTACTACCTGTAATCCCGATAACAGGGATTTTAAGCTGATATCGGTGATATCGGGCAAGTTCCTGAAGAGCTGTAAGCGTATCGGTTACAAGTATATATCGGCCGCCTGGTTTATAATACTCTTCGTTATCAATAACCACATAAGCTGCCCCTTGTAATAGGGCTTGTTCAGCAAAAGCATTTCCGTCGAATTTTTCGCCATGCAAAGCAAAAAAAATACAACCTTCTGGTAAGTTTCGTGTATCGGTCGACACCTTTTGACAAGAAAGATAAATTTTATACAGTTCTTGTAATTCCATAAATAGACATATAAATTAATGATAAACAAGAAAAAAGCCTCATGGATTTGAGGCTTTTTCTATCAATATCTTTTTTAAACGGATTTATTTGTTTCCGATTGGACTGCCCACAAAAGTCATAGCACAGCGAAAACCCAAATCATCCTTTGAACTGTTTTCGTCGAGGAAACGACGAGTTCCAGGACTTAGCCAGTAAGCACGGTCTTTCCAAGAACCACCTTTATACACACGTACATTGTCGTTAATAAGCGAAGACATATCCTGCTGACCTTGAGCATACATGCGAGTAGAACCTCCCATGGTTTTATCGTCTTGCGAAGTAGAGTAGTCGAGACTCGAAGCCACATCACCGTCGAGATAATTACGATAATCGGCCTGGGTATAGTTTCGACGACCGGCTGCACTTTCAGGCGAAATAGGTTTGTATTTAAGACGACCAAGACTGTCTTTAGGTGCAATGTTACCTTCTTCGTCGCGTTCGGGTTCCATGAAGACATTACCACGGAAAGGACGAAACTCATCCATATCTTCCAAAGATAGCGGACGATAAACATCCAGAACCCACTCGCTTACATTACCAGCCATGCCATAAAGTCCGTAATCGTTTGGCCAATATGCTTTTACGGGCGAAGTAATTTCGGCATTGTCGTTAAGATCACCTGCAGTTCCCATGTAGTCGCCACGACCACGAACAAAGTTTGCGCGCATCTTGCCGCGATATTTGGCTTCGTCGTTACGGAGGGTATGGCCATTCCATGGGTATAAACGACGTTCATAAACTCGCTCATCGAAGCTGTTGCCTATGAGCGAAAAAGCGGCAAATTCCCATTCAGCTTCGGTTGGTAACCTATATTTAGGAAATAATATACCGTCCTCGATTGTCACTTTTCTTTCGACACCGGCAGGGGTGGTAAGAGGAGCATCGCCTGCAAGGGGTTCAAATTGCCCTGCTAAATAAGCATCGGTGTTGAAATTTTCTTTTCCAACCTGCTGGGGATCGAGCTTAATGATGCCTCTTTGATAGAGCACCAACTCGTTTACACGATCGGTACGCCAAGCGCAGTAATCGTTGGCCTGTACCCAGCTAACACCTACTACAGGATATTCGTTATATGCAGGATGCCTAAAATAATACTCGACATAAGGTTCGTTATAAGCTAGCTTGCTTCTCCAACAGAGTGTATCGGGCAAGGCTTTTTTATAAACAGCAGGATATTCGGCAAAAACACGCATAAGCCAATGTAAGTATTCGCGATAGTCAACATTCCTAACCTCTGTTTGATCCATCCAGAAGGAAGAAACTGTTACCCTGCGGGGCTGATTATTCCAATCGAACATCAGATCTTGTTCCACACGCCCCATCGTAAAAGTACCACCTTCAATAAAAACAGTACCCGGAGGCGTTTGAATCTCATACTCGGTATTCACCATGAAACCACCAAACTCTTCGTTATTATATTCCCAACCAGTGGTAGTAGAAACATTGCCGCTCTTGGTAATGTCTTCCTTCGAACCACAGGAATACAGGAAAACACCTCCTGCTACCACCCATGCTAGTATCAGCTTTGCCTTCATGATATTATGCTTGTTATATGAATACTCAAATATACTACTTATTTTTCAATGCTACAAATCTATAATAATAAAAATGAATTTTCAATATTGTTCAACAAATTTTGGGCAAGGTACCGGACCGTAGCGCTGACGCTTGGGGTCGGGTGGAAACGTTGCCGTAAGAGTAACTTCATGTGCTCCAGTAAACGGCATCATATTTTTTAGCGACAAAACATTGTAATCGTAGCTATACCCAATCTGCCATTTACCTAACGTAATTCCAAATGCAAAAATTGTGTTTGTTACCTGCAATGGCAAGTTTGTACGTACAAATGCCGCGCCCAACAAATTTTCGTATCTTACGCCCATACCATAATTAACATAGAGAGAATTACCTTGTTTTTGAACCAGCAATGCAGGTGATAAAGTGTAAACTCGTGAATTTAATACTCGTGGATTGAATACTTTGAAATTTCGTGAATAGTACAAACTTATTTTCATTGGTGAAGGCACAAAAGTGGGATTTACTTTTAGATAACCTGCATTTAGGTGATCGATAGATAGCCCCCACTGGGTAAATCTTGAATATGCCAATATCCCCATTCCTGCATCGGGCTGTGTTGTAGTATATTCGGGTAAATTTACATTCAACCCCGATGCACTAACCCCAAAAAAATTGAAAGAGGCCTGTAACCCAGCCTGTACGGTCCAATCGAAATTGATTTTGTATCTCCGAGAATAAATCAAGTCTACTTTCGTGTAATTGATGATGCCAGCAGCAATGTTGTCGCGAATGATGTTAATACCTAATCCTCCCTTAATTGATTTAATGTACTGATCGTAACTTCCCTGATAGGTTACAAATGTACTACCAAATGCCGGCCACTGATTACGATACGATAGAAAAACCCTAGGGTCGTTAGCTGCGCCAGCATTTGCAGGATTGAGATATAGGGGATTATAAAAAAACTGAGAAAAAAGAACATCTTGAGCCGATAATCGATAAAAAAAACAACCTAAAAAACAAAAAAAGCTCAAAATGAACAACTTATATTTAATATTTACCATATAGGGCATGTGTTAAAATAATAATGCAAGATATACGTTTTTTTCACAGTTAAGTTTTTAACGATGAAAAAAATCATTTCTTATTACTTTTGAAAACCTTTTTATAAATATAATATTTAACAAACATTAAAAAAAAAATATTTTGGCAATTTTAAAAATTAATAAGTATAATTTTTCAATTATTAATCGACAAAGCAATTTATGAAATTTTTTTATAACATAAATCTTTTGGTTTTATTTTTTATTTTTTCGAATCGGATTACCGCAAATACAAGAACTTTAGTTTGGGAATTAACCGACTCATCCACCCTCAAATTTATTGGAGCCCAATATGCTCCAGGCGAGAAAAATATCCCTTGCTATATCGAGACCTTTTACCTCGATTATCAGGCAAATGTTTCAATATCCAACATTCGAACCGAAGTAATAGCTGGTGATTTTAATCATCTGGCCTTGTCCGACTCTTTACAATGGCAGGTGTTTTCAGGTAAAAGCAGAAACAAATATTTCTATCAGCTAGTTTTTATACCTGTTCGCAAGTCTGAAGGGAAGATAGAGACTGTTGTGTCTTTTAATGTCAATATTATTCCTATCTATAATGCTAAAAAAGAAACCTCTTCAACAAGTTACTCTTCCAGTTCGGTTCTTAGCCGTGGCAAATGGTATAAACTTAAAGTTTCACAAGAAGGTATTTACCGTATAACATACGCTCAGCTCAAAAACTGGGGTTTCACCAATCTGGATCAGATTCAGATTTTTGGAAATGGTGGTGGCATGCTTCCAATAAGTACAAAGTTTAGCAGAAAAGATGATCTAACCAAAATTCCCATATATATTGAAAAAGGAACAGATGGTTTATTTAATGAAGGCGATTACTTATTATTTTTTGGTCAAGGCCCACACATTTGGAAATTTAACCCCAAAAATCGCCGTTTTTATCATCAGAAACATCAATATTCCGACTTCAACTATTATTTTATTACCGATAGTCAAGGTTCCACAGTCAATATTGAAAAAGTACCCTATCAACCTGATAAAACTTCGGTGATTGAAATTTCAAATTTCGACGATTACCAATTCTTCGAGTCCGACGAAGTAAATCTTCTTCATTCGGGTTCGGTATGGTATGGCAATGTTATATCAAATCAGACCTCAAGGACTTTTACTGCAAATTTTTCAAATCTTGATTTATCAATACCTGCATTCATTTATTACGACATTCTTTCAGAAGCTTCTACTCCCGGAACCTTTACTTTCTCGGTAGGTAGTACAACTGTTGAAAAAAACACTAAAAATTCTTCCAGCTATACCTATTATCCGATCCGAGACACTATGCTTGTCACACTATCAAATAATACTTTTAAACTAACCTTGAGTTATCGAAATCTTGGCTCTTCAAGTGCACAAGGTTACGTAAATTATATAGGTGTAAATGTACAACGAAAACTAAATTTTAATGGTTCTCCATTGATTTTTCGAAACCGATCTACCTATAAATCGGGTAAAACTATTAAATACATTGTAGAAAATGCTAGTAGTAACGTTATGGTGTGGGATGTCACCGATCCCACAGCACCTGCTTATGTTGAAACGACGTTGGAGAGCGGAAAGTTAGTGTTTTTTGCACCATCTGATACTCTCAGGCAATTTATCGTTTTCTCAAAACAATCAAATTTTCTCTCAATCGATGAGGCAAGTTCGATCCCCAATCAAAACATTCATGGCGAAAAAGTTCCCGACCTGCTTATTGTTGTGCCCCCCGATAGTGCAATAGTGGAACAAGCCCGTCGACTAGCCAATTTTCGTCGTACAAACGATGGTTTGGATGTATTATTAGTAACCACGCAGCAGGTATACAACGAATTTTCATCGGGTGTTCGCGATGTGAGTGCCATTAGAGACATGGTTAAAATGTTTTACGACAGGAACCCCGAAAAAATGAAATATCTTCTTTTGTTCGGTAAAGGAACCTATGCAAATAATTTCAATAATCCGAACAACTACAATCTGATACCCACTTATCAATCTTCCGAGTCGTTAGTCGAAAGTGCATCGTACGTAACCGATGATTTTTTTGGCTGGATGAACTGGACTAATAACGAATCGTCTAATCTGCTCGATATAGGGGTAGGGCGATTGCCCATACGCAATGCAGATGAGGCTAAAGTAGTAGTGGACAAATTAATCAATTACGTAAATCCAAAATACGACGGAGACTGGAAGAACATTATTACTTTTGTCGGCGATGATGAGGACGACAATATTCACATCAATCAGTCGGATGAATTAGCTAATCTGGTAGAAACAAGATACCCTTACTTCCAGATTAGGAAAATATATCTGGACGCATACATACAAACATCAACTTCGATAGGCGACCGTTACCCCGATGCCAATGTGGCGTTAAATAATCAAGTCAATACAGGCACTTTAATAGTCAATTATACTGGTCATGGAAGTCCTATACAGTTAGCACACGAAGATATTGTTGATGTAAGCATTATACGTAGCTGGAAAAATGCCGACCGTTTGCCGCTATTTGTAACTGCCACTTGCTCATTTAGCCGCTTCGACGATGTTGATTTACAGGAAATGAAAACCGTGACCTCAGCTGGAGAAGAAATATTGCTAAACCCAACAGGGGGAGGAATAGGTTTGCTGACAACTACCCGTCTTGTTTTTGCTTCGGACAATTTTGTTTTAAACAGAGCTTTTTATAACCATGTTTTTAGTCAAAACAATCATGGAGATTTTTTGAGACTGGGAGATATCATGCGACTTACAAAAAATGATGCTTATTATACCGGAATTAATCGGCTTAATTTTACCCTTCTGGGCGATCCTTCGATGACTCTGGCATTTCCAAAATATAACTATATTAAGGTCGATTCTTTGTACACAGAAAACGGATTGCGTTCCGATACCATTCGTGCGCTCGACAGAATAAATGTTACGGGTCACTTTGAAGATGAGCAAGGAAATTTGGTACCTTACAATGGACTACAGTATGTAATAGTTTACGACAAGGCCGATACTCTTTCAACCTTAGCAAACGATGCAGATTCATACCCCAAATTATTCTCCCAAAGACAAAATATCATTTTTAGAGGGAAGGTAGAAGTAACTGATGGCAAATTTACTTTTACTTTTCCAGTGCCAAAAGACATTCGATACCACCATGGCTATGGAAAAATTATCTTTTACGCCTCTGATACATATCCCAAAAGTTATGGTGGAACGTTTGATAGTTTTTTGGTTGGCGGTGTCTCTCAACGAGAGGCCAACGATATGGTTGGACCAACTATCCGCCTGTTTATGAACGACACCAATTTTGTCGACGGAGGCATAACCGATCCCAACCCACGTTTACTTATTAAGCTCTACGATTCTGACGGAATTAATGCTACTGGAATAGGTATAGGTCATGACATAACCGCAATCCTGGATGACGACCTACGTCGTTACTATGTGCTGAACGATTATTATCAAAGCGAACTTAATGATTTTACTAAAGGTACAGTAGTCTTCCCTCTTATTAACCTTACAGAAGGAGCACATAGAGTAAAAGTAATGGCATACGATATTTATAATAACTATTCCGAATCTTACCTAACTTTCAGAGTTAAATCGGACAACGAGATGCTTATTGAACGAGTATACAATTATCCAAATCCATTGTCCGACTATACCTCCTTCGTTATCGAGCACAACTGGCCTAATCGAGAACTAATGCTGGAAATTGAAATTTTTTCGTTCTCCGGAGCAATAGTAAATAAGCTTCGCTATAAAGGATCCTTCGAAGGCTATGTGTCACCACCAGTTCGTTGGAACGGAACCGACGGAAACGGCCATAAGGTTGGAAGTGGTTTATACATTTATAGAGTAACCATGAAAGACAATGAAGGAAATAGTGCCGAAAATTATGGGAAATTGCTAATCGTTCGTTAGTAAGTAAAATTATTATATTTGTCACCATAAAAAATTTAAGAATCCATGTGGAAAAGTAAAAGAAACCTTTTTGTGGGAGCCTTGACAATATTTCTTTCAGGGCAATTTGTAGAGGGAGCTGATCCAGTAAATGGCAATCCTACTCTTGGGCAAGAATATTTGAAAAGCTATAATGTAATTCAAACGCCTGTTCCATTTCTCAATATTGCTCCCGATTCAAGGGCAGGAGCTATGGGAGACTTAGGAGCAGCCACAGCACCCGACCTAAATTCGCTACATTGGAACCCGGCCAAGTACGCCTTTTTAGAAGATAACGCAGGAGTATCAACCACATACTCTCCCTGGCTTAAAAATCTTGCTCCCGATATTAAATTGTTATATCTAACAGGGTTTAAACGTGTAGATAAGCAGCAGACTGTTGCCTTTGGACTTCGATATTTTACCCTTGGCTCTATTACTTTTACCGACGAAAACAACCAGTTTATCTCAAAACAAAATCCCAACGAATTTACTATCGATGCGTCTTATGCACGACTTTTTTCCGAAAAAATGTCGGGAGGGATTACTTTTCGTTATATAGTAAGCGATTTAGCTAAAGGCAGTACCGTAAGTGGACAAGCCGTGAAAGCTGGAACCTCTTTTGCAGCAGACATTTCAATGTATTATCGCTCGCCTATGAAAGTTGGTCCGAATGATGGCGAATGGGCTTTTGGTGTTAATATTTCCAACATAGGAACTAAAATATCTTACACTGAAGGTGAACGTAAAGATTTTGTTCCAACAAACTTAAGAGTTGGAACCTCATTTAAGGTTAATCTCGACAACTTCAACAGCTTGATGATAGGTCTCGACCTAAACAAACTGCTTGTTCCAACACCGCCCATCTACAAAATGGATTCGGCAGGTAACTTTGTTGTAGACGCTAATGGCAATAGAATTATTGAACAAGGAAAGGATCCGAACGTTTCCGTTGGGCAAGGTATCATTCAAAGCTTTTATGACGCACCTGGTGGTTTCGAGGAAGAAATAAAAGAAATTATGCTTTCAATAGGTGCAGAATATTGGTATATGAACCAATTTGCTATAAGAGCAGGTTACTTCAACGAGGCAGCCATGAAAGGAAATCGAAAATATGCATCCGTTGGAGTTGGTTTGCGTCTGACTCTCATTACACTCGATTTTTCCTATCTAATTCCACGGGGTGGTAGAAGTAATCCATTAGCTAATACGGTTCGCATAACTGCTTCGGTAGATATAGGAAAACCCCAGAAAAACTCGAGATGATAAGGGTTGGCTTTGGTTATGATGTTCATCCGCTTATAGAAGGAAGAAAATTATGCCTTGGTGGCATTGAAATACCATTTGAAAAAGGCACTTTGGGGCATTCCGACGGGGATGCCCTCATACATGCCATTTGTGACGCCCTACTTGGTGCTGCTGCCCTGGGAGATATAGGAAAACATTTTCCCGACACAGCAGTAGAGTTGAAAGATATCGATAGTAAAGTTCTGCTTAAAAGAACTATCGAGATTCTTAAAAAACATCGATATCAAATTGGAAATATTGACGTAACCCTTTGCCTGCAAAAACCCAAAATTGCACCCTACATATCCCAGATGCAAGCAACACTCTCACAGGTTATGCAAATACCCGAAAATTGTATTTCTATTAAAGCAACAACAACCGAAAAACTCGGATTTATTGGTCGAGAAGAAGGAGTATCGGCTTATGCGGTTGTTCTTATCGAGTCGCTAACAAATCATTAACACCTTTCTGCTTAAAAGTTAATACCTTTGCACTTCTTGTAACAGCAAAGCTTTAAAAAAAGCATAACTGTTATAACAGCCTGGATATTATAGTTTTAGGAAATAAAGTCTTCTATTCAGGAACATTTTGAAAAATTTATCCCATAATGATTTAATAAGGGGATTACGATATGAAAAGCTCTACCGTTACTTATCGCGAAATCATACGCTTAAGTCTTCCCATTATTGCCAGTAGCGCTGTTGAAAATATTACTGCAATTATCAACACAGCATTTCTTGGACATGTAGGCGCAATAGCATTAGGGGCCTCAGCTGTTGGTGGTATTTTTTACCTGGCTCTTATTATGCTTGCCTTCGGTTTTGGTATTGGGGTACAGATTATTGTTGCTCGCCGCTATGGTGAGAAAAAAATTCCAGAAATTGGACAAATTATCCAACAGTCTTTTATATTCTTGATTGGATGGGGAATATTGTTTACTGTAATATTTCATTTCTGGGGTATTCAACTCTTCAGACATTTTGTTAATTCCGAAGAAATTTTCAATGAAGTAAAAGCTTATCTTTCCTATCGAATTTGGGGACTTTCTTTAGCTTATGTTAATATCATCTTTCGTGCATTCTATACCGGAATAATGCGTACAAGGGTAGTTGGTTATTACAGTGGTATCCTTGCTATTACCAATATTTTTTTCGATTACGTACTTATATTTGGCAAATTAGGATTTCCCAGAATGGAGATATCTGGTGCAGGGCTGTCATCGGTTATTGCCGAGGCTGTTGCTACAGTCTTTTTTATTTTTTATACCCTGGGCCGAAAAAATATTCAGGACTTTGAATTAACACGATCTCATGCTTTTGATTGGAGAGTAATGACAAGAACACTTAAGATAGCAAGTCCAGTCATGTTACAGTTTTCATTTTCTTTCGGTGGGTGGTTTCTATTTTTCATGTTTGTCGAAAAGATGGGTGAAATACCCTTAGCGGTTTCCAATCTTGTACGCACTTTTTACCTAATTGCTTTGCTTCCATTATGGGGATATGCATCGGCAACCAACACCTTAGTCAGCTATCTAATGGGAAGTGGACGTACGCATGAGATAGGACTTACAGTTCGTAAAATTCTTATGTTAAGTGCAGGAACTATTTCCTCGTTGGTGATTGTTTTAACGCTTTTTTCGAGATTTTACTTTCATCTTTTTACTAACGATGTGCTTTTGATAAGTCAGTCATTGCCTATTGTTTATATTGTTGGAGCCACATCGGTGCTAGTATCGGTAAGTATTATCCTATATAATATTATTTCGGGGGCCGGTAAAACACATATCACTCTTACCATAGAGGGTATTGTGATGTTTATTTATGTGCTCTGGGCATATGCAGTAGCTTATTGGTGGCATGGTACGGTAACCATGATATGGCTGTCGGAACTCTGGTACGGAATTTTTATGGGATTAATTGCTGGAGCATATCTTAAATTTGCTAACTGGAAAAAAGCTGTAGTTTAAATAAAAAATGAAAATAGTCGTTGGTTTATCGGGAGGAGTCGACTCAAGCGTAGCAGCCTGGCTGTTAAAACAACAAGGCCATGAGGTTATTGGCATGTTTATGATCAATTGGCACGATACTACAGGAACTCTATATGGTGACTGCCCTTGGAAAGATGATTTAGTTTTTGCCCAATTGGTTGCCCGCAAACTGGATATACCTTTACACACTGTCGATCTTAGCAAACAATACCGTCAGCGGGTAGTCGACTATATGTTTGAAGAGTATCAAAAAGGTCGAACCCCTAACCCCGATGTACTTTGCAACAGAGAAATAAAATTTGACCTTTTTATTCAAGAAGCTAAAAAATTAGGTGCAGAAAAAGTTGCTACCGGTCATTACGCCCAGTGTTATGAAGAAGAAATAGACGGTAAGATTTACTACCGATTACTTCAAGGAATTGATAACAATAAGGACCAGAGCTATTTTTTATGTCAGCTATCTCAATCTCAATTAGCTTTAGCTCTTTTCCCAGTTGGAAATCTTACAAAACCCGAAGTTCGACGTATTGCCGATTCCCTTAATCTACCAACTGCTCAACGTAAAGATTCACAAGGAATTTGTTTTGTCGGTAAGGTAGATTTGCCAACTTTTCTGCAACAAAAAATAGCAGCCAAAAGAGGGCCAATAATCGAAATACCTTCCAATTCACCTGTGTTCCAAAAAGATGTTGCCTTGATCTCAGAACTGGCTCAACCCTATATGTATCGCCCTATTATGGGGAAAATTGTAGGTTATCACAATGGTGCCCATTTCTTTACCATTGGGCAAAGGAAGGGACTTCATGTTGGCGGAAAAAAGGAACCTTTGTTTGTAATTGGTATTGATGTTGATAGCAATATTTTATATGTTGGTGAAGGCGAAAATCATCCTGGATTATACCGAAAGGCACTCTATGTAAGCGAAAAAGACATTCATTGGGTTCGACCCGACTATGAACTTGAACCAATGGATAGTCAACGTTGCCGAATTCGCGTCCGGTCTCGTCGAACATTACATGATGCCTCGGTCATAAAAATGGAAGAAGGATTGGTTGTTTTATTCGACCAACCCCAAAGAGGAATTACTCCTGGTCAATTTGTAGCTTGGTACGATGGAGACGAGTTAGTAGGTTCGGGTATTATAAATGGATAAGTCAGGGAATTAATAGTGAACTATCACCATAACTTAAAAATCGAAAATCATTTTCTAAAGCATAGTTATATATCTCTCTCCAACGATTGACACCAACAAAAGCTGCCACTAAAAGCAGCAAAGTACTCTGTGGTTGATGAAAATTTGTTATTAACCTCGAAACCATTTTAAAAGGATAACCTGGGACTATCATCAATTGCGTCTCGGCATGAATACCTGTCAAATTATTCTCTATGCAGTAATTTTCTAAAAATTCAACAACCTCGTGAGGTTGAGGTTGAGGCAATGTTTTGTACTCCCACTGTTCAACTCTATGCGATTTAGAAGAAACCGACTGCATCATTTTAACCCCAAGCCAGTAGGCGCTCTCAATAGCTCTCAAAGAAGTTGTGCCTACAGCCGTTATATTACCAAGGTATTTTTTTAATTGTTTCAATAGATCGAGAGATACAAAAAAATGTTCGCTGTGCATATCATGCTTAAGAGCGTCTTCGTGTTTAACCGGTCGGAAGGTACCGGCACCCACATGAAGGGTGATAGATAAATTTTGAATATTTTTTTGGCTTAAATCATCCAATACTTTCTCGCTAAAATGAAGGCCTGCCGTTGGAGCAGCCACAGAACCTTCGAGTTTCGAAAAAATGGTTTGATATCTAATTTTGTCAATTTCCTCGGTTTCTCGTTTAATGTATGGCGGTAGAGGAATTCGACCGGCAGCCTCGAGAATAGTACCAAAAGGGAGATCGGCTGGAAGCCAAGAAAACCTTATTTTTTGGAAATTTCCAAAATTTTCTAACAGTTGTGCATAGATGGTAATATTACCTTGATTCGACTCAAAAGTTAAGTTTAACCTCTCTCCTTTCCATTTTTTTAAGTTCCCCACCATGCACAACCATTCAGATTCATGTTTTTTTTGAAAAGCTAGTGTATAATCGGCTGGTTCAGAAGGCTCCAGACAAAATATCTCAATGCTCGCACCCGAATTTTTCTTAAAAATAAGTCGCGCATTTATGACTTTAGTATTATTACTTATAAGACAGCTCCCCTCGGGCAAATAAGCGGATATATTGGCAAAAATATCTTCATCAATTTTTCCTCTATTAAAAATGAGCAATTTCGACTTGTCCCTATCGGGTAGAGGATATTGTGCTATTCTATTCTCTGGTAATGTATAATCAAAATCTTTTATTGATAGCATAGATTTCTAAAAATTTGATGCAAAGGTAGCATTTATAGTTTATTTGTCCTTTTGTTTTTCATCAACCAAAAGTTGTAAGATTCCACGACTCAGAAATTTTGCTGTAAAGCTTTTTGGTTCAGTATTGAGTGTACCTTATTATTTGTTGCAAATCTAATTAATGTTACTTAAGCTATCTGAAGTTGAA
Organism: Bacteroidales bacterium; assembly: GCA_026416115.1. Taxonomy (GTDB): domain Bacteria; phylum Bacteroidota; class Bacteroidia; order Bacteroidales; family DTGW01; genus JAKPGM01. The sequence goes on from JAOAFU010000125.1 coordinate 17,732, forward strand.
TTATACGAAAACTCTTAAAATAAATAAAAGAGGATTTGCAAACATAACAACTTGGTAAAGAAAAGCCTGACACACGGTCAGGCTCAAGATTGGATTAAAATGGTGATTATTTGAACAAATTATTGTTTAGTAATAAGCTGTGTAAGAGTTCCTTGCGCATGAACTAACCTAATTAAGTACGATCCAGCTTTAAGTTTAGAAGCATCGAATCTCAGCTTGTGCCACCCTGCAGGTAAAAGTGTGTTATTAACAGCCGTTATCTTACGACCACTCATATCGAAGAGATCGATAGTAACACGTCCTGTGATTGGATTGTTAAGCTGGATTTCTAAATAGTTGCCGAAGGGAACGGGATAAATACTCCAGATCTCATTCTCTGCAAGAAGACGTATATTATCGCCCATAACTGTAACCTGTTGACAGTATGTATCTTCCTGTTGAGTAATTGGATCGGTAATCGTCAAACAAACGGTATAGGTACCCGGTGTGTTGTAAACATGGGTTGGGCTCAAAGTTGTTGTATCTATCGAGCCATCACCAAAGTTCCACTTGATGCGGACATCATCACCCAAACCAGCTCCAATAAAATCGACCGGATAACCACCGGCTTTTGTCATCAACTGATTCTGTTCTGATAAAAATTGACACTTAATTGCATGAGGATTTCCGACGTTAAGCAACCGCACCGCCTTGTCGGAACATCCTTGTTCGCTGCCTACGGTATGAACAACCAAGTAATACCCTGCAGCATTGTAACTATATATTACTGAGGGTTGTGTAGAGGTACTACCATCACCAAAATCCCACATGTAGTGGTTAATATTTCCGAGACTTCGGTCAATACAGATGGCCTTAAGTGAATCGGGCTTTACATAATAATAAAAATCTGCAACGCAGTTGTTCGAAGCCAATGGTTGGCTAAGCACTTTCTTGCATTTGGTATTGCTTATTCCCTTGGCACTAGTGGCAGTTAGACACACATTAAAAACACCCTGAGCATTAAATGTATGACTAGGACTAACTGCATTGCTTAAAGTGCCATCTCCAAAATTCCAGATATATTTAATTGCATTTCCTTTGGTGAGATTGAAGAACTTAACTGCTGAATTCTCGGGTAGAGCGATAAAGTCGGCTTCCACATCTCCACTAGTACCAATCTCGAAACTTAACCTTACTTTATCGGTACACAAATTTGAATTATCAACCACCGTATGGGTAATAGTATAAATACCTTTACTAATAAAATTCAACTCGGGTGTTGGTCCCCAAAGCATTTGCCCATCGCCTGTTATCCAAGTATGTTGTAGACCCGGATAATCGCGGTTAGCGTATAATTTTACAGTTTGTTTGAGAGTATCTACTATATAACTAAAGGATGCCTCACAGCTATCGCCTAAGTTAATGGTTCGGCTATACACATCCTTACAGCTTCGGGAAGCATTAGTGGTAATGAGAGTAATCTTATAGACACCATTTTTAGCATATGTCTTAACAGGTGATGTTTCGACTGAGAAACTTCCATCATCAAACGACCAGAAGAAGATATCGCCTTTAGATTGATTGGTAAGAGTTACTTTTTTGCTTGTAGCTTCAATGTTGTAGCTGAACAATGCTTTACAAGAAGCAACATCTCCAATCTCAATTTTTTCAACGTATGTATCAATACATTCGCTCGAAGGATCGTAAACAGTAAGGGTAAGATTGTAGACACCTGCTTTGTAAACATGAAATACATTATATATACCGGAGGTACTGGAATTATCACCGAAATTCCAAAAATATATCCAATCGGATTTTTGCTCCTCTGCCTGTACATATACCGTATCGTTGCTAATGGTGTAGCTAAATTTTGCGGAACAGGGTTTAGGAAGTTGCTTAATATTGAGTTCGTATGTAGAGGTGTCGTTCTTGATAACCTGGAGCGTCGATACGGTGGCATAATTGACCAAACTACCACTGCTAATGGTATTTGAACCAACCTTGACATTTGCTCCTGGGGCAACAGTAAAGTATGTAGCAACCTTTGTCCTATCAACATAGGGTTGGAGTAAACATGTTACTGTTTTCTGAAGATGATCGATAACAGGGGTATTAACCTGGCCTTCAAGATTAAATGATATCAAATGACTTGTCTTAGCTCTATATACTTTTACTGTCCATAGCTCTGCAACTTCGTTAACATATACCTTATATTGTAGTGTAGCCAAATCATTTACAAAAATTAGGGTATCGATACTTAAGCCACTAATATGATAAACAAATGGATTGTTGGAACGAAAAACAGTTGTATTTGGATTAGAAAGAACATACGCAGGCATAAACCTTATTGTATCTTTACTATTATCGGGTACAAAACAGGTTATAGTAAGGTTTAGGGTGTCAATTTGCGTGGGAGCAATCTGAAATGGTAAGGTGTACGAAATAAATGCTGGTTCTTTTCTAAACGAACCTGCCCTAATTTTCCACCAGGCAGTATCGCCATTCATGGCCGTAATTCTAACAGAATCTGGTAAACCAAAAATATTAATTGGATTAGCATAAGCTTCTTCCTCAGTTGGGTGTAACGAAGTTGCCCCTTCTGATAACTTAAGGTGCATAGTACCCGACCAATTTGGCTCAGCCTGTAGCCAGATAATTTTATTTTGACGGTCGATATAATATTTTCGATATACAATTACATCTAAAATATCGTTATTCTTGAGATAAGGAATTTCTGTGAGGGTAAAAGATGAAGTTGGATGAAAAAAAGCAAACTCAAAGGTTTGATTTTTGAAACCTTTAACGAATAACTTACCTTTCCCATCAAACGTATTAACCAAGTTGCAATTTTGAGAAACTTCAATGTAATTAAAATCATCTGTGTTCTCCCATTCTATAAGTATTGCATTGTTATCCTTTGGAGTATATTTATAAAATACAGGAAAGTTTGTTTTATTTATTGTATTTTTCCCTATCTGTGCTGCGATGGCATTGTTACAGTTATAACCATTTGAGTCGACTAAAAAAATTACATTGTAAGTAACGCTCGAACCATCTTCAGCAAAAACTACCAAAGAGGTATTATCAAACAGGTAATTGCTAAAACCAGGAATATATGCTCCGGGCGAAAGGGTCAAACTTACTGTATAACCCCATGCCTGTTTCTCAACCGATGCTTTTATCTCTTTTTTCATTTCATCGATAATCACAGGCCCCTTTTGATTTAGAATATTGAAAGATATAATCTTCTTCTCTGTCCTTGTATAACTTAAAGGTTGTAAAATAAACTTATACTTTTTGGTTTTGCTTTTGTAATTTATTTCTCCGTAAGTAATTGGATTGCTAAGTGTAAAAGTCTTGGAATTATAAGGATCTAACGAGAATCTAGCCCCTGGGATTAATGAATATTTGACTAATACGTTACCAGCATAATCTAATGGCACTGTGATACTAATAATCGAATCACCTGGAAGAACCGAAAATCCTGTTTTTATGGTATCATTTGTAATAGAATAATAACATGGATTGAACGAAAAAAATGTTGACCAAGGAAAAAAATTGGCCTTAAAGAGTACTGTATCGGCAAATTTTTTCTGAGGTGCAAAGTATATTTTATCACCTTTATTAAGAATAACCGCGTTGGGATATTCTCTATTAGGATAATCTATGGTACGAGATGAGTCGAGATAAAAATTTAAATAGGATAATGTAGGGGAAAAGTAATTAACTTGGAAAATCCCATCTTCGGGTGCAATAAAACGATATGAGAGTTCGGGCTGCAACTTATAGTTGTTAAAAAAATAAACATTTATAGGGGTTGGAGCTATATGAACCGTATAATCGGAAACAATATCGCTACCCGATGCAGTTGTAAGGGTTAGTTTAATCGATACAGGATTGTTTTGTTGTAAGGGAGCAAACATAAATATATAGCTCGACTTAGCGGGAATGCTAAAAATGTATGATTGGTTAAGTATTCTGTTTTCCCAAACCTGCTTATTATCGATTAATATATAAGAATCAACATTGGAAATAAGTTTATATTTAACAGGTGAGCTCGAAGGATTATCGACTCGGAATATGCTGTAATGACTATTGAATATAGGTACAAGAAGCGGATATTCTTTAGTTTCGTTAAGGTTCAACACGAAGGGATTATTCCTTTCGCAACCCACTATATTTTTGGATTTCTGAAAACTAATCGAAACTCTCCACATGGGTTCGGTATAATTGGTAATGTAGTAACCACTACCTTTAGAATCAAACAACTTAAAATATACAACATCACCCTTATTTCCGTTTATTTTAATGGGCGAATTACTCACCAAGTTATCACCAACAATTCTAAAAGTAAGCAGTTGGTTATCGATTAACATTCGCCCATTGTGATCTATATCCTCATACTTTGGCTTACCTTTGTATGCATAAATAGCTGTAGCTGTGGTATTGACAATTACAACCCCCTTTTCGGGAAAAACATAGCTACACCACTTTGAGCGCTGACTTCCCGACGATATGGAAGTTTCTCCATTAAAAAGTCGTATAGCCGATTCGAAATTAGCCCCTGCTTCAGGTACTTCGTTCAAAAATATAAAGGAAGGGTTATTTGCATAATTCGATACAAAATAGACCTTATCACCCGCTTTAACACTCAAAACATATAAAATTTCGTTATTTATCGAACGTCTTTGGAATTTAGTATAGGGATTAAGTGTATCGTTCAAATAGATATTTATACCCCCGGGAAAAACAAGTAAAGCATTTGATGTAATATTAAATTTAAATAGTTTATCACACATCATAAAAATTTCGAGTGTTGTATCTTTCTGGGGTAATTCCACAGCATTCGCAAAAGGTATACAAGGACGGGTTATTTCCATTTGACTAAAACCTATTAGCATGTTTGAGCAAATTCCCAATATGCTCATAAATATGTGTTTTCTCATAGGGTATTATTTTTAAGTTGCTGGTCTTATTATCTTTATATCAAATTTAATGATT
>JAOAFU010000140.1 GCA_026416115.1 Bacteroidales bacterium
CTACCATGGACAAATCAATCATCGAAAACCTGATTAACGAATTTAATATCGAAAATCTGACCCAGCTTTTTCGCCAGAAGGTAAGAACATTTACGCCTTTAAACGAAACTGTCGGACAATACAACGATTCGTTTTTTTCGGACTGTACTTTTGTGGGCAATTTCGTAACCCCTGCCGATCAGCTCGAAATGTTGGTGTTTGCTGCTAAAGTTGGAACCGACCTTACCGAACGCAGTGGTAAAAAGAAACAGTACGAGCTGGGTAAAAAGGTCTTAAAAGATAAATTACGATACACAGGTGGTTTTTTTGTTTTTTACGACGATCGGGGCAATTTCCGTTTTTCGTTTATCTATAATATTCCCCTATCCACAGGAAAGGTTAGCTACAGCAATTACAGGCGATATACCTATTTTGTTTCGCGCACACAAACCAACAAAACCTTTATTCAACAGATTAGCGAAGCCGATTTTTCGTCGCTGGAACGTATTATCGAAGCCTTTAGTGTCGAAAAGGTTACAAGGCAGTTTTACCAGGAGGTGGCCTGCTGGTATTTCTGGGCAATGGATAAAATACGTTTCCCCGACGATTACCGTTATGCCGACAATAATGCCAAAGATACCGAAATCCGAAATTCTACCAACCTCATCCGTTTACTTACGCGATTGATATTTATTTGGTTTTTGAAGGAAAAACGCCTGGTACCCGATAAGCTTTTCGATTCGCACGAACTAAAAAAATTGGTAAAAGATTTTTATACCTCCAATAGTTCGACCAATTACTACAACGCCATTTTGCAGAACCTCTTTTTCGGCACCCTAAACCAAAAAATGGACGAGCGTAAGTTTGTGGAAGAGGGCGATTTTATGGTCAACCGAAAAACGTTTGGGGTGAAAAATCTGTACCGATATGCCGATAAGTTTATTATTAGCCCCGATGAAGCAATAACCCTGTTTAAGGATGTGCCTTTTCTGAATGGTGGGTTGTTCGATTGTTTGGATAAAGAAGGCGAGAACGGCCAGATGGTTTATATCGATGGTTTCTCGCGAAATGAAAAGAAACAGGCTATAGTTCCCGATTTTCTTTTTTTTCAGTCCGACGAAGAGAGGGTTAACCTTACGGACTATCAGATGGGGCAGGGTAAAACCGTACGGGGGCTGATAGAGATACTTCACAGCTACAATTTTACGGTCGACGAGAGCTCGCCTGTTGACCAGGAAGTGGCACTCGACCCCGAACTGCTGGGTAAAGTATTTGAAGAACTGCTGGCCTCGTACAACCCCGAAACGGCCGATACGGCCCGTAAAGCCACGGGTAGCTTCTACACCCCGCGCGAGATTGTCGATTATATGGTTCGTCAGTCGCTATTGCAATACTTTAAGACAAAAACTCAACTCGACGAGTCGACGCTCGAACACCTGCTTTCGTATACCGACGACTTGCCCCACGGGCTGAGCAAAGAAGAGAAAGGGCAGCTAATCGAACTGATCGACCAAATCAAGATACTTGACCCAGCCTGTGGTTCGGGAGCCTTCCCTATGGGTATATTGCACCAGCTGGTGTTTTTGCTGCAAAAACTCGACCCCGAGAACAAACATTGGTACGAGCTACAATACAACAAAGCCCTTGCCGAAACAAAAGAAGCTTTTAAGCATACCGACAAAAACGAGCGCGAAGAGCTGCTTAAAATGATTAACGACTCGTTCGACGAAAAAATTAACTACCCCGACTATGCCCGCAAGCTGTACCTGATCGAAAACTGTATTTACGGTATCGACATCCAGCCCATTGCTGTACAGATAAGCAAGCTGCGGTTTTTTATATCGCTGGTACTCGACCAGAAAATCGACTCCTCGAAAGCAAACTATGGCATACGCCCGCTACCCAACCTCGAAACCAAGTTTGTAGCGGCCAATACATTGATAGGGATAAGCAATTCGCAGAAACAGCTGCGAAACCTCGAGATTGAGAAGCTCGAAGTACAGCTCAAGGAGCTACGCCACCAGTATTTTACCGCCACCAGCCGCACCCAAAAGCTAACATACCAGGCAAAAGATAAGCAGGTAAGAGAGCAAATAGCTCAGCTGTTGATACACGACGGCTGGCCCGATGAAGCGGCCAAGCTCATTGCTGCCTTCGACCCCTACGACCCCAATGCCTCGGCCCCATGGTTCGACCCCGAATGGATGTTTGGCATCACCGATGGTTTCGACATTGTTATTGGAAATCCACCGTATATTTCTACCAAAGGAGTGGACGATGAGGATAAAAAATTACTTGAAAAAAATTTTGGCTTTGCTGACGATACATACAACCATTTCTATTTTAAAGGAATTGCTTTGCTGAAGCAAGACGGTATCCTGGCATATATCTCATCCAAAACCTTCTGGACTATTCAAACCAAAAAAAACCTGCGGGTACTTCTTTTAAAAAACAAAATATTACAAATTTTCGATACTGCCAATCCTTTTGCCTCGGCCATGGTCGATACCTGTGTCATGATTGTACAAAAGCAAGAAGCACTAAAAAATCATGAAATAGTTTTTCTCGATGGTAGAAA